>NZ_VRUW01000046.1:0-37997 GCF_008039475.1 Methylobacterium sp. WL12
GCCCCGCTGGGCGTGACCGCCCCCGACGCGATCGAGCATGTGCAGATGCACCGCATGGAGCGCCGCATGATGCATCGCCGGATGGAGCGTCGCATGATGCACCGTCACATGGAGCGCCGCATGATGCGCCGTCACATGGAGCGCCGGATGATGCGCCGCATGTGATCTGATCGCTTCGATCAGGTCGGCGACGGGGTCCTTCGGGGCCCCGTTTTTGTTTGCAGCATCCCCATCCCGCGCCGTCCCGCCGGATTGCCGCGGACTCCGCGGATTCCTATGTCGGAGCGCAGGCCGGGTTGCGGCTGCGACGCTTTCGGAGACCACATGCCCCCGTCCAACCGCCTGTTCGACGACTTCGCCCGCCTGATGACCGATGCCGCCGGCGCCGCGCAGGGCGTACGCCGCGAGGCCGAGACGGTGATCCGCGCCCAGGCCGAGCGGCTGATCCGCGACATGGACATCGCCTCCCGCGAAGAGCTCGACGTCCTGCGCGACATGGTCGCCACCTTGCGCTCGCAGAACGAGGCGCTGACCGCCCGCATCGCGGCGCTGGAGGCCGACGCGAAGCCGCCCGCGGCCGCCGTCGCCGGGGCGAGCGAGGCGATCTGATCGACGGTGGCGAGGGCCGGGTCGCCGGCGCGAATCGGCCCCGGCGGGGCGGCGGGCTTGTACACAGGAAGCGCGCGCGAACGATCCATTTCCTGTTCACCGGCCGGGGGAAGCGCTTTGTGTCGCGAGTCCGCACCGGTTTATAGTCGGTGACGTACTGATTCGCCTTAACCCGCCGAAGACGGGACGCCGCAGAGCCGCCACCACGAGGTATACCGTCCCATCGGGACAAGTGTCGTCGCGTCGTGACGTGGTTTCGTGCTTCGGTTCTTTTTTGTTCACCATGCCGCGGCGCTCGAATACGGCGGCGTCATTTCGGATCGTCATGCCACAGCTTCACGTCGACATCGAGGGCTACGATCGGATCGAGCACCCGCTCGATGTCGTCGAGCGGCTTGCCGCGCTCCGCGACTGGATCTTCGATCGCGCCGAGACGGACGAGATGTCCGTGGTGGTGGCCGGACGCTGGACCGAGTACCAGGTCGCCTTCACCTGGATCGAGGATGTCGAGGCGCTGCACGTCGCCTGCGCCTTCGACCTCAAGGTGCCGGACCGCCGCCGCACCGAGGTGCAGCGCCTGATCGCCCTGATCAACGAACAGCTCTGGATCGGCCATTTCGACCTGTGGTCGAGCGACGACGTGGTGATGTTCCGCCATTCCCTGCTGCTCGCCGGCGGCTCGGTGCCGACGCACCCGCAATGCGCCATGCTGTTGAAGTCGGCGGTCGAGGCGTGCGAGCGCTACTACCAGGCGTTCCAGTTCGTGCTCTGGGCCGGCAAGTCCGCCCGCGAGGCGCTGGACGCCGTGCTGTTCGAGACCGAAGGCGAGGCCTGAGGCGCACCATGGTGGGTTCCGCAGGCGGCGCCCTGCCCGCCTCCCTGACCCTCGTCGGGGCGGGCAAGATGGGCGGGGCGATGCTCGAGAGCTGGCTCGCGGCCGGCCTCGACCCGCATCACACCACCGTCGTCGAGGCCCATCCGACCGAGGCTTTGCGTGTGCTCTGCACGGCGCGCGGCCTCGCCCTGAACCCGGCCACCGTCGCGCCGGCCGCCATCCTCGTCGTCGCGATCAAGCCGCAGGGCTTCCCTGACGCCGCGCCCGACCTCGACCGGATGGTCGGCCCCGACACCGTCGTCCTCTCGATCCTGGCGGGCAAGACCGTCGCCGACCTCGCAGGCCGACTGCCGAGCGCCCGGGCGATCGTGCGGGCGATGCCGAACCTGCCGGCCAGCATCGGCCGCGGCGCCACCGGGGCCTTCGCCAACGCGGCGGTGACGCCGGAGCGGCGCGACGCCGTCGCGGCCTTGCTGTCCGCCAACGGACTCGTCGAATGGGTCGGGTCGGAGGCCGAGATCGACGCGGTCACCGCCCTGTCGGGCTCAGGCCCGGCCTACGTCTTCCTGATGGTCGAGGCGATGGCCGAGGCCGGGATCGCCGCCGGGCTCGACCCGCAGGTGGCGGCGCGCCTCGCTCGCGCCACGGTCTGCGGCGCCGGCGCCCTCCTCGACGCGAGCGACCTGCCCGCATCGGAGTTGCGCCGCAACGTCACCTCGCCGGGCGGCACGACCGCCGCCGCCCTCGACGTGCTGATGCGCGCCGACGCGCTCAGTCCCCTGGTGCGCGAAGCCGTCGCAGCGGCGCAGCGCCGGGCAGGCGAGCTGGCGGGCTGAGGACCACCGCCATAGGCATGCGGGGTTCCTCCAACCCACCCCCTCATCCTGAGGCGCCCGCGTCAGCGGGCCTCGAAGGAGCGCTCCAGGGATCGCGCGCAAGCTGGAAGGCTCCTTCGAGGCCTCCGCTTCGCTGCGGCACCTCAGGATGAGGATGGTGGATGGGAATGGGCTGTGAAGGCTCGATCCGCCGACATCACCGGTCCAGGCCCGCCGGCACCAGCGCCACCCGGTCGAGTCCCTTGGCCAGCACCGATCCCCCGGGCGGGGTGTCGCGGAGCTCGCGCCAGTTCACCCCGGCGCCGTCCGGCAGGACGACCTCGCCGTCGAGGCGCATCGGGGCGTTCGCGTCGATCGTGGCGAGGCCGTCGAGGAGGCGGCGCGTGACCGGGACCGGCCAGAGCAGGTCGAGGTCCGAGGTGGTGGAGAGGTAGGCGAGGCCGGTCAGGCGTTGCCACAGCAGGCCGCCGAACACCTGCGGGACGACGCCGTATTCGGCGGCGAGCGCCAGCACCGCGTCGACGGTCGGATGCCAGGCCGGAGGCGCGGCCGGGCGCGCGGCGGCGAGGGTCACCGGAGGGGACGGCGTGGCGTCGGTCCACGGCACTGCGAGGCCGATGCGGCGCTTGCCGTCGGCCGGCGGCAACGGCAGCCCGGCGGGCAGGTGATCGCCTTCGCCGGGGAAGCGCCGCCGCACGATCACCGGCCGGCCGTCGCGCGCCCAGGTCGCGACGTGCGGCACGCCGTCGAGGTCGGGGCGCCCGGCCAGAAGCCGATGCCAGGCCTCGGGCGCCACCACGAACAGGTCGTGGCGGCGGATCGCCTTCACGCCCGCGCCGCCTCGACCACCCGCGCGGCGATGTCGTGCGCGACCGGGCGGCCGCCGCGGGCCTTGCCGAGGGCGTCGCGGTCGTCCTGCCGCGGCAAGTCTGTGATCAAAGCCGCGATCTGCGGCCCGAGCGGCTGGACTGGGTCGAGCACCGCCTGCACCGCGCCGGCCTGGACCATGTTGTCGAGGCCGGGGGCGAAGACCGGCGTGGACTTGGCCATCGCCTCGAGCTTTTCCAGGGGCAGCTTGGTGACGCGGGCGACGGAGGGCAGGTCCATCACGCTCGGGTTGGCGCCGGGCAGCGCCACGAGCACCCGCGTCGCCAAAGCCGTGGCGATGAAGGCGCCGGCGGCCGAGTGGCCATAGATCAGGCCGATCGTCGGATGGCCCTGCGCGTCCGCCAGCAGCAGCGCCTTGGCCAGATGCGCCAGGCACTCGTTCAGGCCGAGCAGCTCGTCGCGCCGGCTCATGCGCTGGCTGTCGGAATCGACCAGCACCAGGATCGGCGCGGCGCCCCCGGCCCGCACCGTCGCCAGCACCGCGGCCGCGAGCGTCAGCGCGCCCTCGATCCCGAGCGGCGTGTCGCCGTCGATGCCGACCACCGAAAGGTCCCGGCCGTCGAGCGGACCGCGGCCGGTGATCAGCCCGTCGGCCACATTCACCGAATGGCCCTCGGGGAACAGCGAGGCCAGGATCTCAGCGAGCGTCATGAGTCGTCCCTTCGAGTCCGGCGACGAGGCCGTCGAAGTCGGCCGCCGACAGCGCCGGCACGCCGGCCGGATCGTTGACGCCGAGGCGCGCCCAGATCTCGGTGGCGTCGCGGCAATCGCCGAAGCGCGCGATGCGGGCTTCGAGCCGCGCCTGCTCCGCCTCCAGCGTCGCAAGGTCGAAAGCCGGCGCCCGACCGGCCAAGTCGAGGGCGGCTTGCCGGAACGCCGCCACGGTGTCGTCGCAGAACACGTCGGCGCCCCCGGTGAGCCGCCGGTGCTTGCCGCCCATGGTGCGCCAGACCAGGGCGCGGTCCTTCGAGTCGAACTCCTCGGCGCCCTTGTTGGTCTCAATCACCTCCGGGCCGGAGACCGAGATGCGCCCGCCCTCCGAGACCGCGAGGCGCGAGCAGGTGCCGGCGATGAGGCCGCCGCCGCCGAAGCAGCCGGCGCGTCCGCCGACCAGCCCGACCACCGGGATGCCGATCCGGCGCAGGTCGGCGATGGCGCGCATGGTCTCGGCGATGGCGGTCTCGCCCGCGTTGGCCTCCTGCAGGCGGACGCCGCCTGTGTCGAACAGGATCAGGACGGCGTCCGGCGTCTCGGTGAGCGCGGCGCGTAAAAGGCCGACGAGCTTGGCCCCATGCACCTCGCCGAAGGCGCCGCCCATGAAGCGGCCTTCCTGCGCGGCGAGGTAGACCGCGCGGCCGTCGAGCCTGCCCCGGCCGACCACGATCCCGTCGTCGAAGGCGCGGGGCAGATCGAACAGCGGCAGGTGCGGGCTCATCGCGCGCTGCTCGGGCCCGACGAATTCCTCGAAGCTGTCCGCGTCGAGGAGCGCCGCGACGCGCTGCCGGGCGCTGGCCTCGTACCAGCTCAAGCTCATCGGCCGCCCTCCATCAGGCGGGCGCCCTGCGCCAGCCGCAGCGACACGGTGTCGGGCCGGGCGCCGCCGTCGTTGATCGCGATGCGCAAGCCGCCGGGCTGGGTCCGCGCCACGAAGTCGGCGGCCACCGCCTCCCAGACGTCGCCGTAGCCGACGACCGGGGTCACGATCTCGATGGTGCACTGGTCTGCCGGCAGCACGCGCTCCAGCAGCACCTCCAGGTTGCCCGACGCCACCACCCCGGTGATCGCCTGCGCCTTGGTGCCCGCGAGCGGCTTTTGCGTGGTGTGGCGGAAGGTCATCGTTTCCATGGGAACGCGTCCTTATGTTCGCAGCGCCATCCGGCCCGATCGCGGGTCCCCTCTCCCGTTCGGGAGAGGGACAGGGTGAGGGGCGAAGTCTTTCCGGAGAGGTCGCACCCCTCACCCCAACCCCCACCCGAACTGGAGAGGGGGCCGCGTGGCGTGTCCCACGCCTTCTCCGTCAACGGACCCATCTCACCAGTTCCGGAACCGGGCGGGCGGCTCGTACAGGCCGCCCGACCAGTGCACGAGATCCTTGATCGAGCGCGCCGCGAGCAGGGAGCGGTCGGCGTCGAGGGGCTCGATCCCGAGATCCTCCGGGCGGCGGACGATGCCGCGGGCGCGCAAGGCTTCGACCTTCGCCCTGTCGCGGCCGCGGCCGACCTCGGTGTAGCCGGCCACCCCGCGGATCGCCTGCTCGCGCTCGTCCGCGTCGCGGCAGAGCAGGAGGTTGGCGATGCCCTCCTCGGTGACGATGTGGGTGACGTCGTCGGCGTAGACCATCACCGGCGCCAGTTCGAGACCGATCTTCTTCGCCAGCTCCAGGGCGTCGAGGTGCTCGACGAAGGCGGGCACGAGCCCGTCGCCGAAGGTCTCGACGAGCTGGACCACGAGCTTGCGCCCGCGCCTCAAGGCCGGGTCGCCGGTGCCGCCGGCCTCGCGCCCGGCCTTCATCCAGGTGTCGGACGGGTGGCGGCGGCCATGCGGGTCCGAGCCCATGTTCGGCGCGCCGCCGAAGCCCGCGACGCGGTTCGTCGTGACGGTCGAGGAATGGCCCTGAAGGTCGATCTGCAGGGTCGAGCCGATGAACAGGTCGCAGGCGTAGAGTCCGGCCGTCTGGCAGAAGGCGCGGTTCGAGCGCAAGGACCCGTCGGCGCCGGTGAAGAAGATGTCCGGCCGCGCGGCGATGTAGCGGTCCATGCCGACTTCCGAGCCGAAGCAGTGCACCTGCTCGACGAAGCCGGACTCGATCGCCGGGATCAGCGTCGGGTGCGGGTTCAGCGCCCAGTTGGTGGCGATCTTGCCCTTCAGCCCGAGTTTTTCGGCGAACGTCGGCAGCAGCAACTCGATCGCCGCGGTGCCGAAGCCGATGCCGTGGTTGAGCCGGCGGATGCCGTACTCGGCGTAGATGCCCTTGATGGCCATCATCGCCATCAGGATCTGCGTCTCGGTCACGGCCGCCGGGTCGCGGGTGAACAGCGGCTCGACGTAGAACGGCTTGTCCGCCTCGACCACGAAGTCGATCCGGTCGCCGGGGATGTCGACGCGGGGCACCGTGTCGACGATCTGGTTCACCTGCGCGATCACCACGCCGTTCTTGAAGGCGGTGGCCTCCACCACCGTCGGCGTGTCCTCGGTGTTGGGGCCGGTATAGAGGTTGCCGGCCCGGTCGGCCGAGACGCCGGCGATGAGCGCCACGTTCGGCGTGAGGTCGATGAAGTAGCGCGCGAACAGCTCCAGGTAGGTGTGCACCGCCCCGAGCTCGATCTGCCCGCCGTAGAGCATCTTGGCGATGCGCGCGCCTTGCGGGCCGGAATAGGAATAGTCGAGCCGCCGGGCGATGCCGGTCTCGAACACGTCGAGGTGCTCGGGCAGCACGATGCCCGATTGGACCATGTGCAGGTCGTGGACCTTGCCCGGGTCGCAGGCGCCGAGGCCGCGCGCGAGGCAGTCGGCCTGCTTCTGGTTGTCGCCCTCCAGGCACACCCGGTCGCCGGGGCGCAGGACCGCCTCCAGCAGCTCGACCACCGCCTCGTGCCGCACGACCTTGCCGGACGCATGCGCCCGGCCGGCCGCGATCCGCTCGTCCCGCGCCGTCCTCTGCTTGCGCCAGTCGGTCATTCCGATGTCCTCGAAGCCGGTAGCCCGACGCTGCGGCTCGCATGCAAACGCGCGATCCGACATCGAACGCGTATGCGCCGACCTCGTTCGATCACGTCATCGTATCCCAGATTGCTGAACTGTCAATATTTTGCATACTGGTGGGCAACCGAGACGAATCACGAGATCGGGACGGAGACGCCGGATGCCGCAGCCCGTCGCACCGCAAAACCCCCATTCGTGGGGCTCCGACCGGCCTCCCCGGGGCTTCGAGCCGCGCGGGCCCCGGCCATGATCATCGCCGGGGTCGCCTTGCTCGCCGCCTGCACGCTGGTCGGCGTGTATCTCGGCGACCTCCTCGGGGTCGCGCTCGGGGTGAAGGCCAACGTCGGCGGCGTCGGCATCGCCATGATCCTGCTCATCGCCGCCCGCGTCTGGCTGGTGCGGACCGGCCGCCTGACCAAGAACGTCAAGTTCGGCGTCGAGTTCTGGGGCGGCATGTACATCCCGATCGTCGTCGCCATGGCGGCCCAGCAGAACGTCGTCGCCGCGGTGAGCGGCGGCCCGATCGTGATCATCGCCGCCCTCGGCTCCCTGGCGATCTGCTTCGCTGCGGTCGCGCTGCTGAGCCGCCTCGGCGGCCGCGACGCGGGGAGCCCCGAGGTCGCGCAGGGCGGCGCGATCCTCGGCGGCGACGTCGACGAACGGCCCGCCGACGCCTCGGCGATCTCCGCAAGCCGGAAGGGGTGAGCCGCATGTGGCACGGACTCGAGCACGTCTTCGTCGAGCAGAGCCTGGTCGCGGCCTTCGCGGTCGTCGGGGCGCTGATCCTGGTCTCGGACATCGCCGCGAAGAAACTGACCAACGGGCGGGTGCACGGCTCGGCCATCGCCATCGTGCTCGGCCTGGCGCTCGCCTACGTCGGCGGCGTGTTCACCGGCGGCAAGAAGGGGCTGGCCGACATCCCGGCGCTCGCCGGGATCGGCCTGATGGGCGGGGCGATGCTGCGCGACTTCGCCATCGTCGCCACCGCCTTCGAGGTGGACGTGGTCGAGGCGCGCCGGGCCGGCCTCGTCGGCGTGCTGGCGCTGGCGCTCGGCACGCTGCTGCCCTTCGTCGTCGGCACGCTGACGGCGGTGGCCTTCGGCTACCACGACGCGGTCTCGATCACGACGATCGGCGCGGGCGCGATCACCTACATCGTCGGCCCGGTCACCGGCGCGGCGCTCGGCGCCGACTCGACGGTGATGGCGCTCTCGATCGCCACCGGCGTGACCAAGGCAGTGGGGGTGATGGTCGGCACGCCGCTCGTCGCCAAGCTGATCGGCCTCGACAACCCGCGCTCGGCCATGGCCTATGGCGGGCTGATGGGCACGGTGAGCGGGGTCGCGGGCGGCCTCGCCGCGACCGACCCCAAGCTCGTGCCCTACGGCGCGCTGACCGCGACCTTCCACACCGGCATCGGGTGCCTCGTCGGCCCCTCGGTGCTGTTCCTCACCGTGCGGGCGATCGTGGGTTGAGACGGCCCCTCACATGACGAGAGATCCATGGACGCGGGCGAGGCCACCGAGGAGCGAACGCTGATCTCCGAGCGCATCCGCGACGCGCTCAGCGACGCCATCGCGGCGGGCGAGCTCGCCGCCGGCACGGTCTTGGACGAGCAGACCCTGGCCGACCGCTTCGGCGCCTCGCGCACTCCCGTGCGGGAGGCCCTGCGTCAGCTCGCCTTCGGCGGCCTGGTGGAGCAGCGACCGCGCCGCGGCATGGTCGTCGCGCGGATGACGCCCGAGCGGATCATGGACATGTTCGAGGCGACAGCCGAGGTCGAGGCCCTGTGCGTGCGGCTCGCGACCTACCGCATGCGCCCGCTCGAGCTCAGCGCCCTGATGGACCTCCACCATCGCTCCGGCGCGGCGGTCGAATCCGGCGACCTCGACGCCTACGACGGCCTGAACCGCCAGTTCCACGAAGGGCTCTACGCCGCCACCCACAACGGGTTCCTCGCCGAGCAGGCGCTGGCGATCCGCACGCGGCTCTCGGCCTTCCGCCGCACCCAGCTCCGCCAGGGCGACCGCATCCGGCATTCCCATGGCGAGCACGGCGCGATCCTCGCCGCGATCGCGGAGGGCGACGGCGAGGCGGCGGCGCGGCGCATGCGGGCGCATATGCTCAACGCCGCCGGTGCGCTCGGACGCTACATCGCCGAACACGCCTGACGGGTGAGACCCGGCTCAGCCGGCGGCGCGGCCCTCGGTGATCCGGCGGAGGTGGTCCAGGATCTCCCGGCGCTGCTCGGCGCGGTCGAGGGTCGCCCAGAGGCGCAGCAGCTCGACGCTCTCGGCGATCCGGTCGCCCTCCTCGCAGCCACCGAAGAACGCCGTCGCCGGGATGCCGAGCGCCGTCGCGAGTTCCTTGAGCACCGGGTTCCCGGGGCGCCCCGTCTCCTCGTCCGCTGTCAACGCGTTCCCCTACGAGTCTTTCGTTCCGGCCGGGAGGCGTCGGCCGGCATCGCCCGGCGCCGACCGCCCGGCAAAGCTTCCACGGAAACCGGCGCTCCCGGCAAGGGGCGATGGTCGGTTCCCGTGACACCGAAGCGGCTGGTGCCGGCTCAGCCTTCCTTGAAGCCGTATTCCGGCACGCCGTCCTCGCTGCCGTAATACTTGTAGGGCAGGAACTTGCCCGACATGCCGAGCTTGACGCGGTCGCCCTTGTTGTTGGCCTCGCGCTCCATGGTCATGTTGAAGTCGATCGCCGACATGATGCCGTCGCCGAACTCCTCCTGGATCAGCTCCTTGAAGGTGGTGCCGTAGACCATCACCAGCTCGTAGAACCGGTAGATCAGCGGGTCGGTCGGCGGCAGCGAGGGGATCGAGCCGCGATAGGGCGCCTCGTTCAACATCCGCTCCTCGGATTCGGTGAGCCCGAACAGGGCGGCGGCCTTGGCGGCCTGCGCCTTCGGCAGCTTCATCTGACCCATGCAGGCGGCGGTGATCAGGATCGGCGACAGGCCGCCGATCTCGTCCTGGATGAACTTCCAGGTCCAGCCCTTGTCGCGCTTGATGTCGAGGAGCTTTTCAGTGAGGTCTTCGCGCTTCATGTCGGACATCCCTCGGGCTTGCAGGATCGGTCTGGCTCGGCGATCGAGCCGGGCCGGCCACGCGCTTGCGCAAGCGATGTGCCAGCCGGACGCCTTCCAAAAAGCTTCGCTGAGACAGAGCTTTGGCCCACGATGGGCGGATCACGAGATTTCGTGTACCATGACATCTCGTGGCCATACCACGAGATGTCGTAGCGGGTGCGGTGACTGCCTTGGGTGATGCGACCGACGATCTCGGACCCGTCTTCGAGCAGCACCGCGAGGCGATGCTGGTGATCGAGCCGGAGGCCGACCGGATCGTCGACGCCAACCCCGCTGCAGCCCGGCTGCTCGGCTACGACCGGGCGGCGCTCCGCGCGATCGCGGCGAGCGCGTTGCATCCCGGCCAGCGGACGGCGCTGATCGTGTTCACGGAAGCCGCCTTCGCCAACGGGCAAGGGTGGTCGCAGGCGCTGGAACCGCGCCACGCGGACGGGCGCAGCCTACGCCTGGAATATGCCGGGAGCCCGCTCGCCGGCGACCCGCTGCGGCTGCTCGTGACCCTGTCCGACCTCGAGGCCCGCGGGCGCCGGGTCGTCGACGGGCAGGCCGACGACCACATGCGGGCCGGCGTCGCCGAATGGCAGCGGGTCGAGCGGATCTTCCGCGACATCGAGCGCGAGAACCAGCTGATCCTGCGCGCCGCGGGCGAGGGCATCTACGGCGTCAACGCCGACGGGGCGACCACCTTCGTCAACCCGGCGGCCGAGCGCATGCTCGGCTGGCGCGCCGCCGACCTCGTCGGCAAGGACATGCACGCCACCGTGCACCACACCCATCCCGGCGGCACGCCCTACCCGCACCGCGACTGCCCGATCTACGCGGCCTTCCGCGACGGCGCGGTGCATCAGGTCGAGGACGAGGTGTTCTGGCGGCGCGACGGCACCGCGTTCCCGGTCTCGTACACTTCGACGCCGATCCGGGACCGCGGGCGGCTGCTCGGCGCCGTCATCGTGTTCCGGGACATCAGCCAGCGGCGCGAGGCCGAGGAGCGGCTGCGCAGCGCGCTGGCCGAGGTCGACTCCCTGCGCGAGCGGCTGGAACTGGAGAACGCCTACCTCAAGGAGGAGATCCGGCAGGAGCGCCACCACCAGGGCATCATCGGCCGCTCGCCGGCCATCGCGGCGACGCTGCGGCAGGTCGACCTCGTGGCCGGCACCGACGCCACCGTGCTCGTCACCGGGGAATCCGGCACCGGCAAGGAGTTGATCGCGCGGGCGATCCACGAAGCCAGCCGCCGACGCGACCGGCCGATGATCCGCGTGAACTGCGCCGCCGTGCCGCGCGAGCTGTTCGAGAGCGAGTTCTTCGGCCATGCCCGAGGCGCCTTCACCGGCGCCCTGCGGGATCGCGTCGGACGCTTCGAGCTCGCCGACGGCGGCACGCTGTTCCTCGACGAGGTCGGCGAAATCCCCCTCGACCTCCAGGGCAAGCTGCTTCGGGTGCTGCAGGAGCGCTCGTTCGAGCGCGTCGGCGAGGCGCGCACCCGCGCCGTCGACGTCCGCCTCGTCGCCGCCACCAACCGCGACCTGCGCGAGGAGGTGCGCCGGGGGCGGTTCCGCGAGGACCTGTACTTCCGCCTCAACGTCTTTCCCCTGGCCGCGAGCCCGCTGCGCGAGCGGCCGGAGGACATCGCGTCGATCGCCCAGCACTTCCTCAAGGGCGCGGCCCGCCGCCTCAACATCCCCGAGCCGCGCCTGACCGAGGGCGACGCCCGCCGGCTCGCCCGCTACGCCTGGCCCGGCAACGTGCGCGAGTTGGAGAACGTGATCGAGCGCGCGGCCATCCTGGCCGTGCGCGGCCGCCTGCGCTTCGACCTGCCGGAGACCGAGCCGCCGCGCCGGGCCGACGCGGCGGCACCCACCCTCCCCGCCGACCGGCCGCCGACGGAGGCTGACCGCCGGGCCCGCGACCGCGCCGAGATCGCCGCCGCCCTGGCGCTGACCGGCGGCAAGGTGTTCGGCCCGGGCGGCGCCGCCGAACTGTTGGGCCTGCGCCCGACGACCCTGGCCTCGCGGATCAAGGCCATGAGAATCAAAGAGACCGGACTGAAGGAGACCGGGAACGGCCGTTAACCGCCCCGCAACCGCGGCCGCGTCCAGTGGCGAGCTGCGTTCGAAGCGGGCGCGTGTCGCGAGGAAGACCGTATGCCCACCTCAGCCGCGACGGACGCCGCCCTCTTCGCGATGCCGGGCGACGCCGCCCTGCGCGACGCCGCCCACGCCTGGAGCCGCAGCCTCGCGGCCGAGCGGCGGATGTCCGACAACACGGTCGAGGCCTACGAGCGCGACCTGCGCCAGTTCCTGCACCACCTCGACGCCCGCGCCGGCACGCCGACCATCGCCGCGATCGTCGCGCTGAAGCCGCGCGACGTCCGCGCCTTCATGGCCGCGCGCCGTGCCGACGACGTCGGCGGGCGCTCGCTGATGCGGGCGCTGGCGGGCCTGCGCTCCTTCGCCAAGTACCTGGAGCGCGAGGGCCACGGCACCGTGGCGGCGCTCGGCGCCGTGCGCTCGCCCAAGGTCGAGCGACGCCTGCCGCGGCCGCTGCCGGTGGCCGCCGCCCGCGCGCTGACCGAGGCATCCCTGCGGGCCGACGAGGATCGCGAGCCCTGGATCCTGATGCGCGACGCGGCGGTGCTGGCGCTCCTCTACGGCGCGGGCCTGCGCATCTCGGAGGCGCTCGGGCTGACGCGGCGGGATGCGCCGGTGCCCGGCATCGATGCGGTGACGGTGCTCGGCAAGGGGGCGAAGCAACGGATGGTGCCGGTGCTGCCGGTGGTGGCCGAGGCGGTGGCGGCCTACCTCGCCGCCTGCCCGCACCCGCTGCCGGGCGACGGCCCGCTCTTCGTCGGCGCCCGCGGCGGTCCGCTCTCGCCGCGGATCATCCAGTACGTCGTCGCCCGGGCCCGCGGCGGCCTCGGGCTCCCCGACAGCGCGACGCCGCACGCCCTGCGACATTCCTTCGCGACCCATCTCCTGGCGCGCCAGGGCGAGCTTCGGGCGATCCAAGAGTTGCTCGGCCATGCCTCGCTCTCGACGACGCAGCTCTACACCAAGGTCGACGCGGCCAGGCTGATGAGCGCCTTCGACGCGACCCACCCGCGCGCAGGCCGACACCCGCCACGGAGAACCGCGCAAGACTTGATTTAAGTTACAAACGCCTTTTAGTGCGGTCGAAAGACCAGCTGCCTATTCCTCGGACAATTAAGCTTGCCGAGAGGATTACACTCTACGCTTGTGCGATCGTGACGGGACAGGCGAGAACCATGGCGGACGGACACGCCGGAACAGGGGAGGCGACGCGGGCGCCGCAGGCCAGCGCCGTGCTCATCGCCGACCGCGACGCCCGTCGCCGGGCCGAACTCGCGGCTGTGGTGGCGCGCTTCAATCCCGGAGCCACGGTCGTCGAGACGGACTCGGGCGAAACGCTGATCGAGCTCGCCCTCACTCACAAGCCGGCCCTGGCCTTCGTCGGCCTTCAGCTCGAAGGCTTGAGCGGCCCGGAGGCGGTGGCGGTGGCGCGCAAGCGCGGCGCGGCCCTGCCCTGCCTCGTGCTGATCGCCGCCCGCGTCTTCGCACAGTGGCAGGAACTCGCGGTGTCGCTCGGCGCCTACGAGGTGCTGAAGGTGCCCCTCGACACCGACCACATCGAGAGCCTGCTGCACGCCGACGCCCGGCGCCGGCAGTCGACGCGCATCCTTCTCGCCTCCTCGTCGGATGCGGCGCGTGCGGCGATCGGACGGGTGCTCGGGCGCAGCGGCTTCGCCCTGGAGATCGACGAGACGGATTGCGGCCGCCACGCGTTCAAGCTCCTCAAGAGCGACGCCTACCCCCTCGCCTTCGTCGACGTGAAGCTCGGCGGCATCGACGGCCTCGAGCTCGCTTGCCAAGTGCAGCCGCTGGGCCTTTCGACCCATCTCACCGTGCTCACCACCGGCGATCCCGAGCCGATCGCCCAGGCGGCGCGCTACTTCGGCGCCGCCTTCGTGCTGCGGATGCCGTTCCACGCCCGCGACATCGACCTCGCGCTCCATCACGCATTCGGCCTGCGGCGGCCGTACCTGCTGAACGCGATCACCGCTCCGCCGGCCCCGACCGCCCTGTTGCGCATCGCCGCCCTCGCCCCGCACCGCCGCTCGGCTTGAGCGGAGGGCAGGGACAAACAGGAGGCGCGGCTGCGCGATCCTCAGACGTGGATCGCGCGCTTGCCGACCGCGAGCGCGGCTTCCTTCACCGCTTCCGTCAGGGTCGGGTGGGCGTGGCAGGTGCGGGCGATGTCCTCGGCCGAGGCCCCGAACTCCATCGCCACCGCCACCTCGGCGATGAGGTTGCCGGCGTCGGCGCCGACGATGTGGACGCCGAGCACCCGGTCGGTCGCGGCATCCGCCAGCACCTTCACGAAGCCCTCGGTGGTGCCGTTGGCCTTGGCCCGGCCGTTGGCCGTGAACGGGAACTTGCCGCTGTTGTAGGCGATCCCGTCCTTCTTCAGCTCCTCCTCGGTCTTCCCCACCGAGGCGACCTCCGGGTAGGTGTAGACCACGTTCGGGATCACCGCGTAGTTCACGTGGCCCGACTGGCCCGCCAGGATCTCGGCCACCGCGACGCCCTCGTCCTCGGCCTTGTGGGCGAGCATCGGCCCGGCGATCACGTCGCCTATGGCGTAGATGCCGGTGACGTTGGTGGCGTAGTGGCTGTCGGTCTCGATCCGGCCCTTGTTGTCGAGGCGGACGCCGACCCCGTCGAGGCCGAGCCCCTCGGTGTAGGGCACGCGGCCGATGGCCACGAGCACCACGTCGGCCTGGATCGTCTCGGCCGCTCCGCCCGCCGCCGGCTCGACGGTGACCGTGGCGGCGCCGTCAGCCACCGCGACGCCGGTGACCTTGGTCGAGAGCTTGAAGGCGATGCCCTGCTTGGCCATGATCCGCTGGAACTGCTTGCCGACCTCGCCGTCCATCCCCGGCAGCACGCGGTCGAGGTACTCGACCACGGTGACCTCGGCGCCGAGCCGACGCCAGACCGAGCCGAGCTCGAGCCCGATCACGCCGGCGCCGATCACCAGGAGCCGCTTCGGCACGGCCGCGAGTTCGAGCGCGCCGGTGGAGGAGACCACGATCGTCTCGTCGATCTCGACGCCGGGCAGGCGCGTCACGTCCGAGCCGGTGGCGATGACGATGTTCTTGGTCTCCAGCATCTGGTTGCCGCCGTCCTCGGACGTGACCTCGACGCGGCCTGCGCCGGCGATCTTGGCGGTGCCGTGGAAGGTCTCGACCTTGTTCTTCTTCAGGAGGAACTCGACGCCCTTGGTGTTGCCGGCGACGCCCTCGGCCTTGAAGCCCTGCATCTTGGCCAGGTCGAGCTTGACCGTGCCGACGTCGATGCCGAGGTCGGGGAAATGCTTCGTCGCCTCCTCGAAGGCCTCGGAGGCGTGCAGCAGAGCCTTCGACGGGATGCAGCCGACGTTGAGGCAGGTACCGCCATGGGTCGCGCGCTTCTCGACGACGGCGGTGCGCAGGCCGAGCTGCGCGGCGCGGATGGCGCAGACATAGCCGCCGGGGCCGGTGCCGATGACGACGAGATCGTAGGTGCTCATGGGTCTGTTCGTTCCTGCATTCGCGTGCGGCGACCGCCGGGGCGGGTCGCTGCCGGATTCATTCGTTCGTCGGCGTCACCGGCCGCCCGAGACGTCGAGGATGGCGCCGGTGGTGTAGGCCGCCTCGTCGGAGAGCAGCCAGAGCACCGGGGCGGCGACTTCGTCGGCGGTGCCGGCGCGCTTCATCGGCACGCCCGGCCCCATCGCGGCGGCCTTGTCGGGCGTGCCGCCGCTGGCATGGATCTCGGTGTCGATGATGCCGGGTGCCACCGCGTTCACCCGGATGCCCGCATCCGCCACCTCGCGGGCCAGCCCGATCGTGAAGCTGTCGATCGCCCCCTTCGAGGCGGCGTAGTCCACGAACTGTCCGGCTCCGCCCAGCCGCGCCGCGATCGACGAGACGTTGACGATGGCACCGCCGCGTCCTCCGGCCTTCGTCGACATCCGCCGCACCGCCTCGCGGGCGCAGAGGAACGAGCCGACGACGTTGGTCGCCATCATGCGATGGAGGCGGGCTGCACTCATCTCGGACACGGGTGCGGGCAGATCGACCACGCCCGCGTTGTTGACCAGCGCCGTAACGGTCCCGAGACGGTCGGCGGCCTCGAACAGGGCGACGATTTCGGCCTCCTCCGCCACGTCGCAGCGCACCGCGACGGCCTGCCCGCCCTCGGCTTCGATCGCCGCGACCGCCGTCGCGGCGGCCTCCGCGTCGGAGACGTAGCTCAGGCAGACGCGGTAGCCGCGCTTCGCCGCGAGCAGCGACACAGCACGGCCGATGCCGCGACCGCCGCCGGTGACGACCACGACCTTTTTCGCGAGATCCGTCACGAGGCGATATCTGCGGGGGACTCGACCGCATCGCGTAGCCGACTGCGGTCGATGTAGTCCGGCAGCACCATGCGTGCATCGATCACGGCACTGGCCAGTTGCTCGACCGTGAGGTTCTTCGCACCGGTGAGGTCCGCACCGCGTAGGATCGTCCCGACCAAGCGGGCACCTTCAAAATTCGATCGGGTAAAACGCGCGTTGCTGGCATCCGCGCCGGAAAGCTCAGCATCGCGAAGGTCGGCATTGCTGAGATCGGTCCGCCGGATGAAAGCACCGCGCAGATTGCGTATGGGACGATCTCTAGGCGACAGGCTTGTCATCGTCCGCAATCCTCATGCGCAGGTTCGCCATGATGGCTTGAACGTCGACCGGTGGATCCAAGTCCCGATAATCCGCCTGCCGTTCCCGCAAAATCGCTTGCAGCAGTTCGAACACTGGATTGGCTAGGTCGGAAAAGTCTCTTCCCATCTCACGTAAGACGTAGATCGCGGCGAGGCGCACCTCAAGGCGCTCGTCGCCGAGCTCTCCGGCGGCTCGGTTGAACAGCTCAGTCACGTGAGCGCGTCGGGCCAGTTCCGGTGTCAGCGTCCACCACGCGAGGATCACGCCGCCGAAGGCCGCAAGCGCAAGGCCGGCGTTCCGGACGATCTCCGAAACGAGGATCCAAGTTTGCATCCGGCCGCGTCCAGAAGCCTACGCCTCCGTTCACAGGTCCAAGACGAGCCGCGCCGGATCCTCCAGCGCCTCCTTCACCCGCACCAGGAAGGTCACCGCCTCCTTCCCGTCGACGATGCGGTGGTCGTAGGAGAGGGCGAGGTACATCATCGGCCGCGCCTCGATCTTGCCGTTGCGGACCACCGGGCGCTCCTCGATGCGGTGCATCCCGAGGATGCCCGATTGCGGCGCGTTGAGGATCGGGGTCGACATCAGCGAGCCGTAGATGCCGCCGTTGGTGATGGTGAAGGTGCCGCCCTGCATCTCGTCGATGGAGAGCTTGCCGTCGCGGGCCTTCTTGCCGAAGCCCGAGATCGTCTTCTCGATGCCGGCGATCGACAGGTCGTCGGCGTTGCGCACCACCGGCACCACGAGGCCCTTGTCGGTCCCGACGGCGATGCCGATGTGGTAGTAGTTCTTGTAGACGAGGTCCTGCCCGTCGATCTCCGCGTTGACCGCCGGCACGTCCTTGAGCGCGCCGATCACCGCCTTGGTGAAGAAGCCCATGAAGCCGAGCTTCGTGCCGTGCTTCTTCTCGAAGATGTCCTTGTACTGGCTCCGCATCGCCATCACGGCCGACATGTCCACGTCGTTGAACGTGGTCAGCATCGCGGCGGTGTCCTGCGCGTCCTTGAGACGGCGGGCGATGGTCTGGCGGAGCTTCGTCATCCGCACGCGCTCCTCGCGGGCGGCGTCGTCCGGCTTCGAGGCCGGGCGCGGCGGCGTCGGGCGCGCCTCCTTGGCCGGGGCGGGGGCCGCCTGCGCGGGGGCCTTCGATGACTGGTCGCCCTTCGCGATCGCGCCGAGCATGTCGCCCTTGGTGACGCGGCCGTCCTTGCCGCTGCCGTTCACGCTCGCCGGATCGATGCCGGATTCGCGGGACAGCTTGCCCACCGCCGGACCGTTGTCGTCGGCCGAGCGGGCGGCCGGGGGCGCCGCGTCGCCGTGGTTGCCGTAGCCGGCGGCCGACTCCTTGGCCGGCGCCGCCTCGACCGCCTTCGCGTCGGGGGCGGACGCCTTCGCTGCCTCGGTGTCCTTCTTCGGCGCGGGCTTGGCGGCCCCGCCGCTCGCCTCGACGATCGAGCCGAGGAGCGCGCCCGGCTCCACCGTCTCGCCGTCCTTGACCAAAATCTCACCGAGCTCGCCGGCGGCCGGGGCGTTGACTTCGAGGGTCACCTTGTCGGTCTCGAGCTCGACCAGGGGCTCGTCGGCCGCGACCATGTCGCCCGGCTTCTTGAACCAGCGGCCGATGGTGGCCTCGCTGACGGATTCGCCGAGCGTCGGGACGAGGATGTCGGTTGCCATGTTTCTCACGCCGGATCGGTTGGGCCGTACCGGACGGCCGGGATAGGGTGCGGCGGCCCATCAGGAGCCGCCGCGTCGTCGAAAGGTCAGACCGCGAGGGCCTCGTTGAGGAAGGCCTGGAGCTGCGCCTGATGCTTCGACATCTGCCCGACGGCGGTCGAGGCGGAGGCCGGGCGGCCGACGTAGCGGGCGCGCTTCACCGCGGAGCCGGCCTGGCCGAGCACCCATTCGAGGTAGGGCTCGACGAAGGCCCAGGCGCCCATGTTCTTGGGCTCCTCCTGGCACCACACCACCTCGGCGTTGCGGAAGCGGCCCATCTCGTTCGCCAGCGCCTTGAGCGGGAACGGGTAGAGCTGCTCGACGCGCAGCAGGTAGACGTCGTTGACACCGCGCTTCTCGCGCTCCTCGAACAGGTCGTAGTAGACCTTGCCCGAGCACAGCACGACGCGGCGGACCTTGTCGTCGCGCACCAGCTTGACGCCGCCCTCCTCGTGCTCGGCGTCGTCCCAGAGGATGCGGTGGAAGGTCGAGCCCTCCGCCAGCATGTCGAGGCTCGACACCGCCCGCTTGTGGCGCAGCAGCGACTTCGGGGTCATCAGCACCAGCGGCTTGCGGAAGTCGCGCTTCAGCTGGCGCCGCAGGATGTGGAAGTAGTTCGCCGGCGTGGTGCAGTTGGCGACCTGCATGTTGTCCTCGGCGCAGGACTGCAGGTAGCGCTCCAGGCGCGCGGACGAGTGCTCCGGGCCCTGGCCCTCGTAGCCGTGCGGCAGCAGCATCACGAGGCCGGACATGCGCAGCCACTTGCGCTCGCCGGACGCGATGAACTGGTCGATGACCACCTGCGCACCGTTGGCGAAGTCGCCGAACTGCGCCTCCCACAACACGAGGGCGTTCGGTTCGGCCGCCGAGTAGCCATACTCGAAGCCGAGCACCGCCTCCTCGGAGAGCATCGAGTTGATGACCTCCAGCGGTGCCTGGCCCTCGCGGATCGCGTTCAGCGGCGTGAAGCGCTGCTCGTTCTCCTGGTCGATCACCACGGCGTGGCGCTGCGAGAAGGTGCCGCGCTCGACGTCCTGGCCCGAGAGCCGGACGCGGTTGCCGTCGAGCATGGTCGCGCCGAAGGCCAGAGCTTCCGCCGTCGCCCAGTCGATGCCGACGCCGGTCTCCACCGCCTTGGCGCGGTTGTCCATGAAGCGCTGGATCGTCCGGTGCAGGTGGAAGCCAGGGGGCGCCTGGGTGATCTTGCCCGCGATCTCGCGCAGGGTCTCGGCCGGCACGCCGGTGCGGCCGCGGCGCGGGTCGTCCACGTCCTCGTGCACGGCCTTGAAGCCGGACCATCGCCCGTCGAGCCAGTCGGCCTTGTTGGCCTTGTAGGTGCCGGCGACCTCGAGTTCGGCGTCCAGGATCGCCCGGAACTCGGCCTTGCGGGCGTCGTAGGCCTCCTGGCTCAGGGTGCCGTTCTCGATCAGCTTGCGGGCGTAGCTCTCCAGCACCGAGGTGTGCTTGCGGATGCGCTGGTACATCTTCGGCTGGGTGAAGGCCGGCTCGTCGCCCTCGTTGTGGCCGAAGCGGCGGTAGCACAGCATGTCGATCACGACCGGCTTGCCGAACTTCTGGCGGTACTCGACGGCGACCTTGGTGGCGAAGGTCACGGCCTCGGGGTCGTCGCCGTTACAATGGAAGATCGGCGCCTCGACCATCTTCGCCACGTCGGACGGGTAGGGCGACGAACGCGAAAAGCGCGGATCGGTGGTGAAGCCGATCTGGTTGTTGATGATGAAGTGGATCGAACCGCCGGTGCGGTGGCCCTTCAGGCCCGAGAGCCCGAGGCACTCCGCGACCACGCCCTGGCCGGCGAAGGCCGCGTCGCCGTGGATCAGCAGCGGCATCACGCTGGCGCGCACCACGTTGGGCTTGGCGCGCTGGTCCTGCTTCGCGCGGACCTTGCCGAGCACGACGGGATCGACGATCTCGAGGTGCGACGGGTTGGCGGTGAGCGACAGGTGGACGTTGTTGCCGTCGAAGGCGCGGTCGGACGAGGCACCGAGATGGTATTTAACGTCGCCCGAGCCCTCGACCTCGGCCGGCGAGGCCGAGCCGCCCTTGAACTCGTTGAACACCGCCCGGAAGGGCTTTGCCATCACGTTGGTGAGCACGTTGAGGCGGCCGCGGTGGGCCATGCCGAGTACGATCTCGCGCACGCCGAGCGCGCCGCCGCGCTTGATGATCTGCTCGAGGGCCGGGATCATCGCCTCCGAGCCGTCGAGGCCGAAGCGCTTGGTGCCGGTGTACTTGAGGTCGAGGAACTTCTCGAAGCCCTCGGCCTCGATCAGCTTGTTGAGGATCGCGCGGCGGCCTTCCGGCGTGAACGAGATCTCCTTGTCCTTGCCCTCGATGCGCTCCTGCAGCCACGCCTTCTCCTCGGGATCGGAGATGTGCATGAACTCGACGCCGAGCGTCTGGCAGTAGGTCCGCTCCAGGATCGCGACGATCTCGCGGATCGTGCCGAACTCCAGCCCCAGCACGTTGTCGAGGAAGATCGGCCGGTCCCAATCGGATTCGAGGAAGCCGTAATGCTGCGGGTGCAGCTCCTCGTGGTCGCCGCGGGGCGCGAGGCCGAGCGGATCGAGCTTGGCGTGGAGGTGGCCGCGCATGCGGTACGAGCGGATCAGCATGATCGCGCGGACCGAATCCTTGGTCGCCTGCTCCACCGAGACGCCGGTCCGGGTGGTGACCGCGAGGCCGTCGGTCGGCTTGCCGGGCCTCTGCTCGCCCTTCTCCGCGCCCTTGGCGAGGATCTTCTCGCCGACCGCCTTCTCCAGGGTCGCCCAGTTGCCGTCGAGGGCCGAGACGATCTCGCCGTTGGCCGGAACCGGCCAGTTCGGCTTGGTCCACGAGGCGCCGGCGGCGTTCTTCTCGACCAGGGTCTCGTCCTCGCCCAGGCCCTTGAAGAAGGTCTGCCACTCGGGATCGACCGAGGACGGGTTGCGGGCGTAGGCCGCCTGCAGTTCCTCGATGTAGGCGGCGTTGCCGCCATAGAGGAACGAGGTCTCCAGCAGCGCTTCGTTCACGTCCTGGCGTGCCATCGGCGGGTCATCCTGTCCTTGCGGGCTCTCCGCCGGCGCGCGAGAGCCGCGTCATCGCGCGGGAGGCGCCTCCGCTCGGGGAGGCTCGGGCCGCGCTGCGATTCCTTGCGGGCGCGCGAAGCGGCGCCTCGTCGTCCATCATATGGCGTCACGGGCTTGCGTGCGCTGCAACACAGCCGCGCGCGGGGCCATACGCGCGCGGCTGTCACTGGGTTTCAGCCCTTGAGGACCTCGACGAGCGTCGAGCCGAGGCGCGCGGGCGAGGGCGAGACGCGGATGCCCGCGGCCTCCATCGCCGCGATCTTGTCCTCGGCGCCGCCCTTGCCGCCGGAGATGATCGCGCCGGCATGGCCCATGCGGCGGCCCGGAGGCGCGGTGCGGCCGGCGATGAAGCCGACCATCGGCTTCTTGCGGCCGCGCTTGGCCTCGTCGGCCAGGAACTGCGCCGCCTCCTCCTCGGCCGAGCCGCCGATCTCGCCGATCATCACGATCGACTTGGTCTTCTCGTCGGCGAGGAACAGTTCCAGCATGGAGATGAACTCGGTGCCCTTCACCGGGTCGCCGCCGATGCCGACCGCCGTGGTCTGGCCGAGGCCCGCGGTCGAGGTCTGGAACACCGCCTCGTAGGTCAGCGTGCCCGAGCGCGAGACGATGCCGACCGAGCCCGGCTTGAAGATGTTGGCCGGCATGATGCCGATCTTCGATTCGCCCGCCGTGACGACGCCGGGGCAGTTCGGCCCGATCAGGCGCGACTTCGAGCCTTCCAACGCGCGCTTGACCCGCACCATGTCGAGCACCGGGATACCCTCGGTGATGCAGACGATCAGCGGCATCTCCGCCGAGATCGCCTCGCAAATCGCGTCGGCCGCGCCCGGCGGCGGCACGTAGACCACGGACGCGGTCGCGCCGGTGGCCTCGCGGGCCTCGCCGACCGTGTCGAAGACCGGCAGGCCGAGGTGCTTGGACCCGCCTTTGCCCGGCGAGGTGCCGCCGACCATCTTGGTTCCGTAGGCCATCGCCTGCTCGGAGTGGAAGGTCCCGTTCTTGCCGGTGAAGCCCTGGCAGATGACCTTGGTGTTCGCGTCGATGAGGATGGACATGGTGCTTCAGCCCTTCTTCACGGCGGCGACGATCTTCTGCGCGGCGTCGTCGAGGTCGTCCGCCGGGATCACGTTGAGGCCGGAGCCGCTGATGATCGCCTTGCCTTCCTCGACGTTGGTGCCCTCGAGGCGCACGACGAGCGGCACCTCCAGGCCGACCGCCTTCACCGCCGCGATCACGCCGCGGGCGATGACGTCGCACTTCATGATGCCGCCGAAGATGTTGACCAGGATGCCCTTCACCTGCGGGTCGGCGGTGATGATCTTGAAGGCCGCGGTGACCTTCTCCTCGGTCGCGCCGCCGCCGACGTCGAGGAAGTTGGCCGGCTCCTCGCCGTAGAGCTTGATGATGTCCAGCGTCGCCATGGCGAGGCCGGCGCCGTTGACCATGCAGCCGATCGTGCCGTCGAGCGCGATGTAGGCGAGGTCGTATTTCGAGGCCTCGATCTCCTTGGCGTCCTCCTCGGTCTCGTCGCGCAGCGCGACGATGTCGGGGTGACGGTAGAGCGCGTTCGAATCGAACGAGATCTTGGCGTCGAGGCACTTGAGGTGGCCGTCGCCGGTGAGGACCAGCGGGTTGATCTCGAGCATGCTCATGTCCTTGGCCGTGAAGGCCGCGTAGAGCTTGTTCGTGAGGTCGGCGGCTTCCTTGGCCTGGGGACCCGTGAGGCCGAGCGCCTTGGCGACCGCGCGGCCGTGATGGGGCATGATGCCGGTGGCCGGATCGACCGAGAAGGTGACGATCTTCTCAGGGGTGTCGTGGGCCACCGTCTCGATGTCCATGCCGCCTTCCGTCGAGACGACGAACGCGACCTGGCCGGTCTCGCGGTCGACCAGCATCGACAGGTAGAACTCGGCCGCGATCTGCGCGCCTTCCTCGATGTAGAGCCGGTTGACCTGCTTGCCGGCCTCTCCGGTCTGGATCGTCACCAGCGTCTGCCCGAGCATCTCGCCGGCGAACTGCTTCACCTCGTCGATCGACTTGGTGACGCGCACCCCGCCCTTGGCGCCGGCCGGAGCCCCCTTGAAGGTGCCCTTGCCGCGGCCGCCCGCGTGGATCTGGCTCTTCACCACCCAGACCGGGCCGCCGAGCTCCTTGGCGGCGGCCTCGGCCTCCTCGGGCTTGAATATCGCGACGCCCTTGGAGACGGGCAACCCGAACTCCTTCAGCACCGCCTTGGCTTGGTATTCGTGGATGTTCATCGAAGGACCCTCTCCGTCATTCCGGGGCGCCGGAGGCGAGCCCGGAATCCAGAGCCGCTGTCGCGGCAAACTGGAGCACCACCTGTGGTTCTGGATCCCGGGCTCCGCTTCGCGGCCCCGGGACGACAAACGTCGTGGCTCAGGCGAGCGCGGGATTCACCGTCTTGCAGGCCTCGATCAGCGTGTTCACCGCGCCGACGGACTTGTCGAACATCGCCTTCTCGGCCGCGTCGAAGGTCACCTCCAGCACGCGCTCGACGCCGTTCTCGCCGATCACGACGGGGACGCCGACATACATGCCGGAGATGCCGTACTGGCCGTCGAGGTAGGCGGCGCAGGGCAGCACCCGCTTCTTGTCCTTGAGGTAGCTCTCCGCCATCGCGATGGCGGAGGCCGCCGGCGCATAGAAGGCCGAGCCGGTCTTGAGCAGGTTGACGATCTCGCCGCCGCCCTTGCGGGTGCGCTCGACCATGGCGTCGAGCTTCTCCTGGGTGGTCCAGCCGAGCTTGACCAGGTCGGTCAGCGGCACGCCAGCCACGGTCGAGTAGCGGGTGAGCGGCACCATGTCGTCGCCGTGGCCGCCGAGCACGAAGGCGGTGACGTCCTCGACCGAGACCTTGAACTCTTCGGCCAGGAAGTGGCGGAAGCGGGCCGAGTCGAGCACGCCGGCCATGCCGACGACCTTGTTCGTCGGGAGCCCGGAGAACTTCTGCAACGCCCAGACCATGGCGTCGAGCGGGTTGGTGATGCAGATCACGAACGCGTCGGGCGCGTTCTCCTTGATGCCGGTGCCGACGGCCTCCATGACCTTCAGGTTGATCCCGATCAGGTCGTCGCGGCTCATGCCGGGCTTGCGCGGCACGCCGGCGGTGACGATCACCACGTCGGCGCCCCTGATCGCCGAATAGTCGCTCGCGCCGGAATACTTGGCGTCGAAGCCGTCGATGGGCGCCGATTCGGCGATGTCGAGCGCCTTGCCCTGCGGCACGCCGTCGACGATGTCGAACAGCACGACGTCGCCGAGTTCCTTCAGACCGGCGAGGTGCGCCAGCGTTCCGCCGATCTGGCCGGCGCCGATGAGCGCGATCTTGCTGCGTGCCATGTCCGAGACGTCTCCAGCTATGCGTGAAAGGTGAGGCGCGGCCTGCGGGCGGCGCGACGTTCGAAATCCGACTCGAAGCGGCGCCAGAAGCGGCGGTTTTTCCTGCGCGGCTGTGTGGCCGAAAAGCACCGCTCCATCAACCCGATGGAGTCGAGCCTAGCAGGGTTCGGGCCAGGAGGGAGACGCGGCGCAAAACGAAAAGCCCTCGAAAAGCCAAGCTTTCCGAGGGCTTTGCGAGCGGAACGATGCCGCCGGCGATGCGCTATGACAGATTCGAAAACCTGTCATTCCGCTCAGAGGATGCCGGCGCGCAGCACCCTTTGGATCGCGTGGATGACCGCACCGAAGCGGGCGTCGACGAGGTCGCGCGGCACCTCGGCGTCGTGCTGAATCGCCAGCGGATGGGTGAAGCGGTAGCTCGCGTCGAAGATGTAGGCGATGGCGCGTTCGCGGTCGCGGGCCGAGAAGGTGCCGGTGGCCATGCCCTCCTCGATCACCCGCTCGACCAGGCTGCGCAGGCGCACCCGATGGCGGCGTGCGATCGGCCGGGCGGCGACGGTGGCGTCGAGGTGGACCGCGAACAGGTTCGGCTCGTCCTGGAGCGCGTCGCGCTGCAGGGCGGCGAGCGCGGTGAGCAGGCGCTCGATCTTGTCGTCGGCCGGGTCCGGCGCGTCGGCGATGCCGGCCAAGCGGGTCTCGATGTCGCGAAGCCAGCGGCCGGCGACGGCGTCGAGCAGGGCGTCCTTCGAGGGGAAGTAGCGGTAGACGTTGGCGTGGGTCATGCCGGCTTCGGCCGCGACCGCGACGACGGTGACGCGCTTGGGCCCGAGCCGAGCCAGGTGTTCGGTGGCGATCCCGAGCAACCGCACGTCGGCGGAGATGGGGGCCACCCGGGAGCGGGCGGCCGCCGGGGTGCGGGCCGAGTTGTCGGGATCGGCCGGAGGTCGGTTCGCCGCGGGCGGCGCCTTGGCGGCCGGCTCGACGGCGGACTGCTCTTCGGAGCGCGGCGTTGAATCCGGCTGGAGGAAGGGAAGCGGAAGGCGTGAGGACGAAAGGTGGTAAGGCGAGACGGACCCCCATCTGACCGAAAGAAGCGGGAACACGCTTCCGTTGACGTCGAGACTCCGTTGAGGAGCCTATCGATCAAGACGGTTGAGCGCCTGTCGAACGTCGTATGTTCACTTCTCTTTGAGAACGCAACAAAATTTCCTTGAAAACCTGTGTGTCAGAAGCGGTTCTTCCAATCTCGCAGCGCAACAAAAACTGTTGCGGGGTCAATGTCTTCACCGAAGCCGACCGCCGACTTGAGTGCCGGCAGGTTGCAGCGCAGGAACGGGTTGGTCGCCCGCTCCTCTGCCATCGTGGAGGGAACCAGAAAGCCGCCGGTCGACTTGAGCTCTTCAGCTTCCCGCATACGTTGCAGCAGGTCGGCGTTGCCGGGCTCTGCTGCGGCTGCGAAGCGGGCATTGGACAGCACGTAGTCGTGCCCGCTGAACACGCGCGTCGCGTCGGGCAGTGGCAGGAACCGCTTCAGCGAGCGCCACAGGATCTCGGGCGGGCTTTCCATCACGCGGCCGCAGCCGAGGGTGAACAGGGTGTCGCCCGAGAACACGATTCCCGAATCGGCGAACCAGTAGGTGACGTGGTCGGCGCAGTGCCCCGGCGTCTCCCAGACCTCGGCCGAGAGGTCGCCGACCCGGACGGTGTCGCCCTCGGACACCGTGACGTCCACGTCGGGGATCGCCGCGCCGGCCTTCGCGGGCGCCGTCACGCGGGCGCCGGTGGCGCGCTTGACTTCGGGGATGCCCTCGATGTGGTCGCCGTGGCGATGGGTGACGAGGATGTCGGTGAGATGCCAGCCGGTCTCCTTCAGCATCGCCAGGACGGGGGCGGCCTCCGGCACGTCGATCGCCGCACAGGCGCCGGTGGCAGGGTCGCGCATCAGCACGCCGACGTTGTCGCTGCGGCACAGGAAGGTGCGGATTTCGGGCACTGTCGCCATGAACGCGTCTCCGGGCTGGCGCCCCCTTCCGGGCGCCTCCCGCGGTGAACGGGTGCCGAAACCGGGGGGTTCCCCGCCGCGCGGCGCCGCAAGTCGCCCTTCGCGCCTTGCCGCGGCGATGGCACGGCCCCATTGAATCCGCATCGCCGGCCGCCGGCCCACACGAACGCCGCCCCGCCTCACGCCCATGCGCCTCGACGTCACCGACCTGCGGGCCTTCTACGCCACGCCGCTGGGCGCCACGACGCACCGGATCGTCGCCCGCACGCTCCACGGCTTCCTCGGCTCGGTCTCGGGCCTGCGCGTTCTCGGGCTCGGCTACGCGGTGCCCTATCTCGGGCCGGTGCACTGCATCGCCGAGCGGACGCTGGCCTTCATGCCGGCGACGCAAGGGGTGGTGAACTGGCCCGGCGCCGGCCGCTCCTGCTCGGCGCTGGCCGACCCGACGATGATGCCGCTGCCCGACGCGGCGATCGACCGGGTGATCCTGGTGCACGCGCTGGAGGCGGTGGAGAGCCCGACGGAACTGCTCAAGGAGGTCTGGCGCACCCTGACGCCGGGCGGCCGGATGATCCTGGTGGTGCCCAACCGCCGCGGGGTCTGGGCGCGGCGCGACGCGACGCCGTTCGGCCACGGCCAACCCTACAGCCGCTCGCAGCTCGGCCGGCTGATGCGCGACACGCTGTTCTCGCCGGAGGGCTGGGCCGAGACGCTGTACATGCCGCCCCTGCGCTCGCGGGTGATGCTGCGGACCGCCGGCGCCTGGGAGCGCGTCGGGACCGGCCTCTCGCTGCCCTTCGCCGGCCTCCACGTGGTGCATGCCACCAAGCAGCTCTACCGCCCGATCGCCGTGCAGCAGGTCCACCGCGCCCGCCGCCTCGCCCCCGCCCGGGTGCTCGTGCCGGCGCCCGCGCCGGGGTGACGGGTTTTCCGCCGCGATGTCGCGCGGAGGTACGGGTTCGCCGTAGACAGGCGCCTCCCGGCGGGGGATGCGGAATGACGAACGGGACGCTCGCGTTCCGTCCATCAGGTTCAGGCATCGTGCCGGCTGCGGAAATCCGAGAGGCGCATGCCGTGAGCGGAAGGCACATGCCATGAGCGACGAAGCATGAGCGTCGAAGCGGCCATCCAGCAGTTCCTGCTCGCGCTTTCGAGCCTGTTCTCGATCGTGAACCCGCTCGGCGGGGCGCTGATCTTCGCGCAGGTGACGGCGGGGCACAGCCACGACGACCGGGTCTGGCTCGCCGGCCGGATCGGCGGGTACGCGCTGCTGATCATGCTGGCGGCGCTCTGGGCCGGCGCGCCGATCCTCAACTTCTTCGGCGTGTCGCTCGGCGCGCTGCGGATCGCCGGCGGCCTCGTCGTCGGCGCCTCCGCCTGGGGGCTCCTCAACCGGCCGGAGGCGCGCGAGGCCCGCAAGCAGGCCGAGGTCTCCTCGACGACGGGCCAAGGGGCGGCCGCCCAGGCGGCGAACCAAGGGGCGGCCGCCCAAGCTGCGAGCCAAGAGGCGACGGCCCAGGCCGCGAACCAAGAGGCGACGGCGCAGCCTGCGAAGGCGGCGTCCGTCAAGACGGTCGAGCCGACGCCGGCGGACGGCCAGAAATCCGTCGACCCGCTGTCCGAGATCGCGTTCTTTCCGCTCACCCTGCCCTTCACCACGGGGCCGGGCACCATCGCGGTGGCGATCACCCTCGGCTCGAACCGCCCGGCGCTGATGGCCGACCGGCTCGGCTTCTACGTCGGCGTGTCGCTGGCCGCGCTCGGCGTCGCCGCGACGGTGGCGCTGATCTACGCCTCGGCCGACCGGGTGGTGAGCCTGCTCGGGCCGATCGGCGCGCGGGTGCTCGGCCGGCTGTTCGCGTTCCTGCTGCTCTGCGTCGGCACGCAGATCACCATCAACGGGGTGATCGACGTGTTCGGGCCGCTCCTCGCCGCGCGCTGAGACGCCCCCGTCAGCGTGCGACCTCGGTCCGCGCCAGACCTTCGATCCGGTCGAGCCAGCGTTCGAGGCGCGCCCGGTTGCCGCCGGCGTCGAGCACCCCGAATTGCGGGCAGGCGTAGAGGACGAGCGTGGAGCGGCCCTCGCCGGCCCCGACGATCGCGACGGCGACCGTATCCGGTAGCCGCAGCCATTCGGAGCGGACGACGTAGCGATCCTCCTCGGCCCAGCGGGCCTGGAAGGCCAGCTCGGTGCGCGGCTCCTCGGCCGCCACCTGGGCGACGATGGCGCGCAGGCGATCGCCCGGGACCGGCAGCACCGGCGGCACCCGGTCGGAGGCGGCGCGGCACTGCCCGGGCGGGCAGGCGAGCGCATCGCCCGGGCGGCGCATCAGGGTCGCGAAATCGACCGCGCCGCGATCGGGCGCCCCGAACAGCAGCCACAGATCCTCGATGCCGCCGGGCTCGGGTCCCCGCGCCACCAGCACGCCGCCGACGAGCGCGAGCCCGCCCAAGGCCAGCGCACCGACCGCCCTCCCCCACCGCACCGTGATCCTCCGCGCCTTCGTCCCGAGCGCTTCGCTCTAAACGAAAACGGCCCCCTCGCGGGGGCCGTTCGCCACATCCGTCGCGTCGATCCAATCAGATGACATGCGCCGAGAACAGTGCGCCGTACATCGCGGCGTGGCCGACGTAGTAGAGCGTGAGGAAGCCCGTGAGCGCCACCGTGTAATAGGCCGGAGCCAGCGCCACGTCGCGGCGGCGGACGGCGATGCGGGCGTCGTCGGCGGCGATGGCGACCAAGACCACGATGATCCCGGAATGGCCGATGGCGTCGACCTTGCCGAACTCGAACACCGCGGAGACGAAGATCGCGGCCAGGATGATCGCCGCGGTCCGGCGCACCAGGGGCGTCCAGATCAGGGCGAAGGCCAGGGTGAACTCGACGACGCCGGCGGCCTTCATGAACAGCTCAGGGGACGCGCCGAAGGTCATCTCGGGCTTGGCGGCCAAGAGGGGCGCGGTCCATTCCGGGTAGGCCCACTTCTCGACCGAGGCCCACATCAGGGTCACGGCGGCGGCGGCGCGGACCACGTCGAGGGGGCGGATGCCGTAGAGGGTGCGGTTCAGGCCGGTGAGGATCAGGTAGGCGGCGACGCCGAGGAACACTGGATAGTCGGCCAAGTGGAACGCGCCGTAGCACCAGGTGGCGTAGCCGAACAGGACGACGATGCCGGCGCCGGCCAGCGGCAGGGTGCGGTGCCAGATCAGGCAGGTGGCGAGCGCCAGCTGGAACCACGGGATCCAGGCCGCGTCGGTCTTGAGCTCGGGGGTGAGGATGATGCCGCCCATCGTCCAGAGCGAGACGAAGAAGAAGCCCAGCGTCGCCCGCACCAGCAACCCGGTGTCGGCCCGCACCCGCGTGGTGACCCGGTCGAGCGCGTTCAGGAGCGCCGTACCGAGGGGGGTGCCCTCGGCGAGGCAGCCGAACATCAGGCACAGGATCGACAGGCCGACGAGCCATTCGAAATCGAGGCAGAGCACCTGTTCGAGGCCGCGGGGCTGGCCGGCGACGTCGAAGGCGCAGAACCACTTCACGTGGGCGCTGGCCTCGCTGCTGGCCAGAACGATCGCCGGGAGGGCCATGGCGCCGGCAAGAAACGGAGAAGAACAGCGCCACTCGGAAAACCGCATCGAAGCCTCGCACCGACCCGCCAGAACAGTCCCCACGCCTGCATTTAGGACTAAGCCGATCGACTTCGCCAAGGGTTTGTTAACATCCATGTCGAAAAGGTTAACGCTGTGGGAAGCGTGTAGAACTGGCTGTACGCGATCTCAGTCGAGACGGCTCGCCCCGGCAACGCGGCATTCAGCATGGGCCGTGATTCCGCCGGGCGCCCCCGCCCCGGCAAGACTTCGCTCAGTGTTCGCCGGTCATCGTGCCCGGACCGGATGACCACGTCGCCGGCCGGACCCAGCGCGAGGACGCGACGGATGATCGGTTTGACAAGTGTGGTCAGTCTCGGGGCCGGGATCGGTCTCGCCGCGTTCGCGCCCCGGGCGGGCCTGCGCGCCCACGCCTTCGAGTCCTGCGGCGGCCTGCTGCTGGTGGCCGGCCTCGCGCTGCTCGGCTCGGGGCTACCACTGTTCCGCTAGAGCATTTTCCGTGATCTCTGGATCACAGAAAATGCTCTAACCTGCTGTGTGGTCGCATTTTCTTCACGCGAGCCGGCATCCACCTCGCTTGAAAATGCTTTAGCGCGGGGCGTCGTGCGAACCGTCATCCATCCCGCTTGAAGATGCTCAGCGTCGTCGTGGACGACGCGCTGCGTCAACGCCCGGTTCGAGAAAGACTTATACCGAGTCTCAAGGGTAGGAACCCATGAGGTCCGGCGGATTGCCGCCGCCCCGCAGTCGCGGTGGCCAGACCTCGATGAGTCGGGCTCATCGAGGTCTGGTATTACGGCCGCGGTGCGGCCTCGGTCAGATCCGCCAGGGCGGGTCCGGTCCCGGGCTCGGAGTTCAGCGTGCGCAGGAAAGCCAGCAGGTCGGCCTTCTCGTCCGCGCTCAGGTTGAGCGGGCGGATCTCCGGCGAGCGGCTCGGCCGGTCGATGCCGCCCCGGTCGTAGAGGTCGATCACCGCCTCCAGCGCCGCGATCGACCCGTCGTGCATGTAGGCGCCGCGGCCCGCGACCTCGCGCAGGCCCGGGGTCTTGAAGGCGTAGCGCAGGACCTGCGAGTTCGTGACGAAGCGCCCGCGGCCGAGGTCGGCGCCGACGGCCGTGCCGATGTCGTGGAAGGAGCCGTCGGTGAAGGCCCAGCCGCCGTGGCAGGCGGCGCAGTTCGCCCGGCCGTTGAACAGGTCGAAGCCGCGCTTGGCCGCGACCGGGATCGCCGCCTCGTCGCCGGCGATCCAACGGTCGAACGGGCTGGCGCCGGACACGATGAGGCGCTGGAAGGTGGCGAGCGCCGCCTCGATCCGCGCCTTGGTCACGCCCGGGTCGGCATAGGCCTCCTTGAAGGCGGCGACGTAGGCGGCATCCGCCGAGAGGCGGGCCACGGCGTCCTCGACCGGCAAGCCCATATTGCCGGGGGCGCTGATCGGCACGAACGCGACGCTTTCCAGATCGCGGAACTTGCCGTCCCAACCGAGCCGGCCCTCCTGCCAGGCGAGGTTGAGCAGGGTCGGGGTGCGCAGGTCCGTGTCGGAATCGGCGCGGGTCGGCGCGCGCCGGCGCCCGTCCGCCCAGGCGAGGTCGGGCAGGTGGCAGGTCACGCAGGCGCGGTCGCGGTCGGCCGAGAGGATCGGGTCGAAGAACAGTTTTCGGCCGAGAACGGCCTTGGCCCGGCTGTAGGGGTTTTCGTCGGGGAACGGGATCGTCGCCGGAGCGGCATAGGTCGCGCGCCAGGCGGCGCGCTGCGCCACCCCTGAATCGGTCGCCGACCCGGTGACCGCGCCGAGCATCGCAATTGCGGTGACTCCACCGCCGAGCTTCCATCGCATCCCTGAGCTCCTAGGGAGCGTACCTACGACGCGAAATCTTGCTGATCCGTAAAGGTTTCGTTCCGATTTCACGCCGTCACGGTCACATGACGCCGGAAAAGCCAGCCCAGGACAATAAACCTCAGCAACGACTTGGCAACCTGGTGCTCGAAACCCTGACGATGCTTTCAGCCGGCCTGGAGCGCGGCGCGGGTATGGGCGTCGGCGCCGACGTCGCCGGCGCCGTCCATGCCGAGGGTTTCGATCAGCCGTCCCCGTGCGCGGCTGACCCGGCTCTTGATCGTGCCGACGGCGACGCCGCAGATTTCGGCGGCCTCCTCGTAGGTGAAGCTCTGGGCGCCCACGAGCACCAGCGCCTCCCGCTGGGCGAGGGGCAGCAGGTTCAACGCGCTCTGGAACGCCCGCATCTCCACGCGGACCTCCTGCTCGGGCAGGCTCGTCAGCCGCCCGGCATGGCTGCCGTCGGCATCCTCGACCTCGCGCTTGCGCTTGCGCTGCTCGGAATAGAACAGGTTGCGCAGGATCGTGAACAGCCAAGCGGTCAGGTTGGTCCCGCGGCGGAAGCTCTCGGCCTTGGTCCAGGCGCGCATCAGCGTGTCCTGCACGAGGTCGTCGGTGCGGTCGAAATCGTAGGTCAACGAGAACGCGAAGGCGCGCAGCGCGGGAATCGCGCCGAGCAGGAGGTCGCGCATCTCGGAATCGGCGCCGGCGGGCGTTCCGACGGGGGCACAGGCCTGGATCATCGCGCCGACTCCTTTTCCGACCGAGCCGCCAACTCCGCGACGAGCGCCTCGAACCGCTCGGGGATCGGCTGGGCGAGCAGGCCCGCGTAGAGCACCCGCAGGCTGCGCCCGATCCGCCGCCGGGTCTCGGCGTCGAGCCGGCCATCGCCGCGCGGCCGCCGTTCGGACGCCCGCACCACGACGACCTCGGGCGGGCGCACGATCGTCCTGTCGGCACCGCGTTCGTCGGGGATGTCCTGCATCGTCGGCCGTCCTCGCAAAGCGGGGCGACGCCTCGCGACCCCACCGCCCGCGGACGACCGGAAACGGCCCTCAGGCCACCGGTTCTCCGCGGACGCAGGGTCCGTCGCCGTCGCTACGGGTGCTAGGGCCGGACGGTTTAATCAAGTCTGAAAACGGCATTCACCTAGAATTCATCGCCACAGATCTCGATACCATCTTATGGTCAAGCTGATGACTTTGTCAATCTGTATGATATCCTCGATGTGGATACATCTTGTTACATTCGAATGTTCGAAACCTGACGGTTTGAACTATGTGGGGATGGGATGGCTCTTCCCTCCCCTTCAGCGGAGGAGCGCGATCACGGCTTCGCTCCACGCTGTTATTACGGGGATGCGCAGTAGAGCTTGGAATCCGGAACCGTAGCTTGCGCTTCAGTGGGTACCGTGAGTGGTCCTGGATCCCTGTATCTTGAGGTGGCTGCTGTAGAGGAGCGGAGCAGGCGCAGCTCGGTGGATCCCCGATCTGCTGCATGATCGCAGTCCGGCGCGGCCGCGCCTGCTTGATAGCCCTCGATCGAACAGGCTTGGGCCCCGCCCGGCTGGCGGCGAGCCTGCATGCCGGACCGGTCCCATGGCTGAAGTGCTGGACGCCGGGCTGATCGCCCGCTTTGTTCGGGCCATGCTCGATGCGATCCGCCCGCTGCCCGACGCCGCCGCCCGTGCGCTCAAGCGCTGTCCACCCGGCGCCAGCAGCTGGTGGCCATGCGCGGGGTCGAAAACACCCGCCTGAAGCAGGCGCGCGAACCGGCCGTGATCGCAAGCCATCGCGCCTGCATCGCGGACCTCGATTGGGGCCTACGCGGCCATCGAGGCGGAGCTGGACGCCCGCAATCCAGGTCGATGCCGAGTGCGTGGTCGCGCATCGCCTGCTGCGCTCGATCCCGGGCGTCGGCGCGCGCGTGGCGGCCGTGCCGATCTACGACCTAGCCGAGCTCAGACAGCGCGACCGCAAGAGCATCGTCAGCCTAGCGGGCTTGGCCCCGCATGTCAGCCAATCCAGCCACGCTCCGCCCCGCGACCATGATCGGCGGCAGCCGGTTCTGCGTGCGCGGCGCTGTACATGAGCGCCCTCGTGGCGGCGCGCCACGACCCGGCCTTCACGACCGCCGACCGAGCCCTGTGCGATCAGACCAAGCCGGCCAAGCTGGACCTGCGCGCCGTCGCACGCCGCATCATCGTCACCGCCAACGCTCACTCGCGCGATGCCTACACCAGCACAACAAACTGGGGTGATGACGGTGAGGATGTGAAAGCTAAAACAAGACGCGCATGAAGCGGATCGCTCTGAGGGCAAGCCAAGAAGGCGCTTCGCATTCCCCAGCGCGTTCGAAAATCCCGGTCGGCTCGCACGAGCACGAGGGTCTCGATACGAAAAAGGCCGGCGCCCTCACGGGAACCGACCTCTCGATCCGCGAACGAACCGGTGCGTCAGCGGGCGGGGCCGCCCGCGGTGCCGCCGGCGTTCGGGGTCATCTTGTTGGTCTGATCGACGTTGCCGCCCTTGGCCGAGTCGGCGCCGGGCGCCATGCCCATCTCTCCGGCCGGGCGGGTGACGGTGCTGCCGGTGGTCGCCGCGCCGTCGGCACCCGGCGCCACGTCGCGGGGGCCGCCGGTGGTCTGGCCCGCCTGTGGGACCGCGCGCGAAGGCTGGCCGACGTTGCCGGCGTCCTGGGCGAGGGCGGGGGCGGCGACGAGGGCGCCGATCACGGCGAGGGCTGCGAGGCGCATGAGAATTCGTTCCGGTTGCGTGCGATGGGATCGAGCAACGGATGGTGGACGCTTCGGTTCCGGTCTCGCTTCGTCGCCTGCTCAGGCGTCGAGGCCGCCGGCTTCCAGGAAGTGCTCGAGCCAGTGAATGTCGTAGGCGCCGTTCTGGACGTCGGCGTTGCGCACGAGGGTGCGGAATAGCGGCAGCGTGGTGTCGACGCCGTCGATGACGAACTCGTCCAGCGCCCGGCGCAGGCGCATCAGGCACTCGTTGCGGGTGCGGCCGTGGACGATGAGCTTGCCGATCAGCGAGTCGTAGTTCGGCGGCACGCGGTAGCCCTGGAAGGCGGCCGAGTCGACGCGGACGCCGAGGCCGCCGGGCGGGTGGTAGTAGGTGATCAGGCCGGGCGAGGGCCGGAAGGTCGCCGGGTGCTCGGCGTTGATCCGGCACTCGATGGCGTGGCCCTCGACCCGGATGTCGTCCTGCGTCACCGACAGGGCGCCGCCGGCCGCGACCCGGATCTGCTCGATCACGAGGTCGATGCCGGTGATCATCTCCGTGACCGGGTGCTCGACCTGGATGCGCGTGTTCATCTCGATGAAGTAGAACCGCCCGTCTTCATAAAGGAACTCGACGGTGCCGGCGCCGAGGTAGCCGAGCTTGCGCATCGCGTCGGCGCAGATCTCGCCGATCTCGCCCCGCATCTCGGCATTGAGCGCGGGCGAGCCGCCCTCCTCCCAGACCTTCTGGTGGCGACGCTGCAGCGAGCAGTCGCGCTCGGCCAGATGCACCGCGCCGCCACGGCCGTCGCCGAGCACCTGCACCTCGATGTGGCGCGGCTTGGTGAGGTACTTCTCCAGGTAGACCGCGTCGTCGCCGAAGGCCGCCTTGGCCTCGGAGCGGGCCATGCCCAGCGCCTGCTCCAGCTCGCCTTCCGAGCGCGCCACCTTCATGCCGCGCCCGCCGCCGCCGGCCGCCGCCTTGACCAGCACCGGGTAGCCGATCTCGGCGGCGACCCGCTTGGCCTCCACCGGGTCCTCGATGCCGCCGTCGGAGCCGGGCACGCAGGGAATGCCGAGCTTGAGCGCGGTGCGCTTGGCTTCGATCTTGTCGCCCATGATCCGGATGTGCTCGGCCTTCGGGCCGATGAAGCCGATCTCGTGATGGGCCAGCACCTCGGCGAAGCGCGCATTCTCTGAGAGGAAGCCGTAGCCGGGATGGACCGCGTCGGCACCGGTGATCTCGCAAGCCGCGATGATCGAGGGGATGTTGAGGTAGCTGTCGCGGGCGGCGGGCGGGCCGATGCAGACGCTCTCGTCGGCCAGCCGCACGTGCATCGCGTCGGCGTCGGCGGTCGAGTGCACCGCCACGGTCTTGATGCCGAGCTCCTTCGACGCCCGGAGGATGCGAAGCGCGATCTCGCCGCGGTTGGCGATCAGGATCTTGTCGAACATGGCAGGGGCGCTTTCCAGCGAAGTGTGCGCGGTTCGCGTGACGAGAGCGGGGCCTTCGCCGACGGCGGCGCGGATGGCGGGCTGACGAACGCCCTCGGCTCCTCCGCGCTCGGCTACTCGATGACGAGGAGGGCTTCGCCGTACTCGACGGGCTGCCCGTCCTCGACGAAGACCGCGGCCACCGTGCCGGCGCGGGGCGCGACGATCTCGTTGAAGGTCTTCATCGCCTCGATCAGGAGCAGCTTGTCGCCGACCTCGACCCTGGAGCCGACCTCGACGAAGGCCTTCGCCTCGGGCGAGGGGCGCAGGTACGCGGTGCCGACCATCGGCGAGGGCACGGCGCCGGGATGGGTCTTGCCACGCTCGGGCACGGCGCCGGGGCCGGCAGGAAGCGGCTGGGGTGCCGCCGGGAGCGCCATGGCCGCCGGCGCGGCGACCTGGACGTTCACCGGCTCGATCCGGCGGACGACGCGGATGCGGAGATCCCCCTTCTCGACCTCGATCTCGGACAAGCCGGTCTCGGTGACGAGGTTGGCGAGCTCGCGGACGAGATCGGCATCGATGGGGTCGTGCTTGGACATCGGGCCTGTCTTCTGGGGACTGAACCTGGGATGGCGGATGGCGGCCGCGCCTGCGCCGTTCCGCCGGCGCGGCCGCGGACCCCGATCCCGCGAAGGCGCCGGTCTTAGACGAAGGCGCGCGTTCGCGACACCCCGTCGCGCGTCAGCAGGAGGCGTGACCGCACTGGCGGACGTCGGCGATGGTCTTGCGGATCGGCTCGACGCCGACCGCGCCGGGGATGATCTCGTCGCCGATGATGAAGGCCGGGGTGCCCGAGAGGCCGAGCTTGTCGCCCAGGCCCCGGTTCTCGGTGAGTGCGGCCTTCACCTCGGGCCCTTGCGCGTCCTTCTGCAGCTTGGCCATGTCGAGGCCCATCGCCTTGGCGACGTCGAGGGCCTTGGCGCCGTTCACGCGGCCCTTGGACTCGAGCAGCTTCTGGTGGAACTCGAACAGCTTGTCGCCCTTGAGCTGCTGCTTGGCGGCAAGCGCGATCTGGCTGGCCTCCTGCGATTCCGGGCCGAGCACCGGGAAGTCCTTGATCACCACCCGCAGCTTCGGGTCGGCCTTGATCAGCGCCTGCACGTCGCCCAGAGCCTTGCGGCAATAGCCGCAATTGTAGTCGAAGAACTCGATCATCGTGACGTCGCCGGCCGGGTTTCCGGCGACCACGTCGTGCGGGCTGTCGAGCAGCGCCTTCTGCGATTCCTTGAGGGCCGCGGCCTGGGCGAGGCGCTGGGTCTCGACCTGGCGCTTCTCGCCCTCGGCGATCGCCTCCTGCAGCACGTCCGGGTTCTTGATCAGGTAGTCCTTGACGATCGCCTCTATGCCGGCGCGCTGCGCGTCGGTGAAGGGCGCGGCCGGCGCGGTCTGCGCCAGCGCCGGGCCCGCGAGGGCGAGGGGCAGGGCGA
>NZ_VRUW01000047.1:0-37373 GCF_008039475.1 Methylobacterium sp. WL12
TAGCCGACGACCCCGCCGAGCCCGCCCGCGCCGCAACCCAACCGAGCCCGCCATGGAACCCGACGACCCGAACGTGGAGGACGACTGGTCGGCGGCCCTGATCGAGCAGGGTGCCGAAGGCGGCGACGCGTCGCTCGCCGACGAGTGGGGCGCGGCGCTCGCCGAGCAGGGCACCACCCGCAACGCCAGCGACGTCGCCGCCGAGTGGGCGACGATGATCGAGGACGGGGAGAGCGACAACCTCCCCGAGCTCGCCGGCAACGACCGCATCCTCAGCCAGGACGAGATCGACGACGTCGTCGGCTTCTCCCTGCGCGAGCTGTCCGCGTCCGGCGCGGGCGGCGTGCGCGCCATCGTCGATTCGGGCGTCGTCCAGTACGAACGCCTCCCGATGCTGGAGATCGTCTTCGACCGGATGATCCGGTTGCTGTCGACCTCGCTGCGCAACTTCTTCCAGGACAACGTCGAGGTGACCCTCGACAACATCACCTCCGTCCGCTTCGGCGACTACCTCAACGCCATCCCGCTGCCGACCCTGCTCGGGGTGTTCAAGGCCGACGCCTGGGAGAATTCCGGGCTGGTGACGGTGGAGTCGAACCTCGCCTACTCGACCCTGGACCTGCTGCTCGGGGGCAAGCGCGGCGGCACGTCGAGCCGGCTCGACGGGCGGCCCTTCACCACGATCGAGATGCAGCTCGTTCGGCGCCTGGTCGAGATCATCCTCGGCGACCTCGAGCTGTCGTTCCAGCCGCTCTCCCCGGTGAAGTTCGGGATCGACCGGATCGAGACCAACCCGCGCTTCGCCACGATCACCCGCCCGGCCAACGCCGCGATCCTGATCAGCCTGCGCCTCGACATGGACGGGCGCGGCGGCCTGCTCCAGATCCTGTTCCCCTACGCCACGATCGAGCCGATCCGTGAACTGCTCATGCAGAGCTTCATGGGCGAGAAGCTCGGCCGCGACCACGTCTGGGAGGGGCACCTCGCCACCGAGATCTGGCAGGCGGACATGACGATGGAGGCGGTGCTGCACGAGATGATGCTGCCGCTGAAGCGCGTCATGGCCCTCAAGGTCGGCGACACGCTGATGTTCGACGCCAAGCCCAGCGACCTGATCACCGTCCGCTGCGGCGAGTGGGCGCTGACCCAGGGGCGGATCGGGCGCGTCGACGACAGCATCGCCGTGCAGGTGACGCGGCCGTTGCGGCGCTCGCGCACCACGCTCCAGGCCTACGAGGCCTCGATGAACAACCGAAGCGACGCCTGAGATGGATTTTCGGTCATGAGCCTCCTCGTCACGCTCGCCGCCGACGGCCTCGTCGCGATCCTCCTCGTCGCCACCATCGTGTCGTCGATGAAGCTGTCGCGGCGCATCGTCCAGTTGAAGGGCGACGAGGCGGCGCTGCGCCAGACCATCGGCGACCTCATGGTGGCCACCGCCAGCGCCGAGCGCGCCATCGCAGGGCTGCGCAACACCCTGGACGAGTGCGACCGGACGCTCGCCGAACGCCTCGGCACCGCCGAGCGCTACGCCGCAGACATCGCCGCTCAGGTCGAGGCCGGCGAGGGCGTGATCGCCCGCATCGGCGCGATCGTCACGCAGATGCGTGGTGCCGCGCCCCGACCGGCCGCCCCCGAGCCGGCACCGACGCGTCCGGCGCTCCACGTCGCCAGCGAGGCGCCGGTCTCCGACGGCCCGAACGGCGAACGCCTCGGCGCCGCCGCCGCCGCCGCCCTCGCCATGACCGAGCGCGCCCTCCATCGGGTGCGGAGCCGGGCCGCATGAGTGCGGGGCCCCCCGCCCGGACCGATCCGACGCGAACCGTGCCCGCTGCGGCCGACGGCGCGCGCGCGGCCAAGGCCATCCGGGGAGCCAACAACGCGAAGGCCCTGACCGCCCTGGCGCGGGCACGGATGCGCCAAATCCGTCCGCTGCGCCTGCGGATGATCGATGCGGTCACGCTCGCCGCCGCCGGCCTGCTGGTGCTGAAGCTCGTCGGGATGTTCGTGGAGACGCCGCAGGTCGCGCCCGAACTGCCCGCCCTCGCGCAGGTGCTCGCCAAGGCCCGCATCGGCTACGAGCTGCTCGACCCCACCACCACCGGGTCGGTGACGCCCAAGGAGGCGCCGAAGGGCGAGGCCAAGGCGCCCGAGCCGCCGCAGGCCCAGCCGCCGATGCCGGAGCCCGTCTCGCTGACGGAGCGCGCGCTGCTGGAGAAGCTGGGCGCCCGGCGCGACGCGCTGAAGCAGAAGAGCGACGAGCTGGAACTGCGCGAGAAGATGCTCGGCGAGGCCGAGCGCAAGCTCGAGACCGGCCTCGGCGACCTCAAGCAGGCCGAGGACAAGGTGGACACCGCCGGCAAGGCCAAGGCCGACGCCGAGAAGGCCGGCCTGAAGAACCTCGTGACGATGTACGAGACCATGAAGCCGAAGGACGCCGCCCGCGTCTTCGACCGCCTCGGGCAGGAGGTGCTGGTGTCGCTCGTCCTGGCGATGAACCCGCGCAAGATGGCCGAGGTGCTGGCGCTGATGCAGCCGGACGCCGCCGAGAAGCTCACCGTGGCGCTGGCCAACCGCGCCCGCGGCGTCGCCGGCCCGCAGGCCGCCGCCGGCGGAGCGCTCGGCCCGAACGAGTTGCCGGCGATCGAGCCGGGCGGTCGCTGAGCCAAGCGAATTTCTTGCGCGCGCGTCTCGGCTCCTTGGTCTCGATTCGCGTCGTCAGGTGCAGCCGCCAATCCCGTGCTGGCACCCGAATTCACACATCCCAGCATCTGGCGGTTCGCTGTGCGCGCATCCCCTCTGCCCGCCAGCGGGGAGAAGGCTTTGCCGACCCCGTCGTCGGCAAAGCGAGGCGGCAGCCGACGGTGAGGGGGCGACGCCGAATGAGGCACTTCCGGAAGCTCCCCCTCACCGTCGCTTCGGCTTCGCCTCCGCTTCCCGGCTGCACGACGAGGTGCAGCCGGGCCTCTCCCCGCCCGCGGGGAGAGGGGGGGCGGTTCATTTGGCATGCGGGGGTACGCCGGTGACGACGCTCGCCCGATCAGGCGGCGCGTCGTCGTCCGTAGGCCGCGCCCGCCAAGCCCAACTCCGCTGGGGCGAGCCGGCCCGTCGCCCGGACCAAGCCCTCGGCCCCGTCGAGGGCGCCGGCCCGCAGCTCGAGCCCGAGGAAGCGTCCGCGTGCGAACGGACCGGGCAGGGTGAGGTCGGCGGCGAGGGCTTGCGAGAAGCCGAAGCGCTCGTAGTAGGGCGCATCGCCCACGAGCAGCACGGCCCCGTGGCCGAGGGATTCGGCGCGCCCCAAGGCGGCGTGCATCATCACCCGGCCGAGGCCCTGGCGCTGGAGCGCCGGGTCGACCGCCAGCGGGCCGAGCAGCAGGGCCGGGCAGGCGCCGGCCGCGACGTTCCACAGGCGCAGCGTCCCGATCAGGCGCCCGTGGCGGGTCGCCGCGAAGGCGAGGCCGCGGGCGGGAAGGCGCCCCTCGCGCAGCCGCTCTGAGGTCTTGGCCCGGCGGTTCGCGCCGAAGCAGGCGTCGAGCAGGCGCTCGCGCGCCGCGACGTCGTGATGGTGCTCCGCCCGGATCTGGATCATGGCCGTGACCGCCCCGTCGTGATGTGACGCGTGGGACCGGGCGCCGTCATGCCGGCCCTCGGATGAAGGCCGGCCGAACGGAACGCGCGGTGCATCAGGGAAACCCCCGCCGGCGGGCGGCGGGGGGCACGGATCAGATCACGATCTGCTGAAGCGGGGGGAAGCCGTTGAAGGCGACCGCGGCATAGGTCGTGGTGTAGGCGCCGGTGCCCTCGATCAGCACCTTGTCGCCGATCGAGAGCGAGACCGGCAGCGGGTAGTGCTCGCGCTCGTAGAGCACGTCCATCGAATCGCAGGTCGGCCCGGCGAGGACGCACGGGCTCATCCGGTCGCCGTCGTGGTCGGTGCGGACGGGGTAGCGGATCGACTCGTCCATGGTCTCGGCCAGCCCCCCGAACTTGCCGATGTCGAGGTAGACCCAGCGCACCTCGTCCTCCGAGGCCGACTTCTTCGAGATCAGCACCACCTCGGCTTCGATCAGCCCGGCGTTGCCGACCATGCCGCGGCCCGGCTCGATGATCGTCTCCGGCAGCTGGTTGCCGAAATGCTTGGTGAGCGCGCGGAAGATCGCGTCGCCGTAGGACTCCACGCCCGGCACCTGCTTGAGGTACTTCGTCGGGAAGCCGCCGCCGAGGTTGACCATCGACAGGCCGATGCCGCGAAGCGCGCACTCGCGGAAGATCGTCGAGGCGGAGGCGAGCGCCCCGTCCCAGGCCTCGGTGTTGCCCTGCTGCGAGCCGACATGGAACGACACGCCGTAGGCCGACAGGCCCTGGCGGTGGGCGTGCTCCAGCACCTCGACGGCCATCTCCGGCTCGCAGCCGAACTTGCGCGACAGCGGCCAGTCGGCGCCGGCGCCGTCGCAGAGGATGCGGCAGAACACCTGCACCGATCCGGCCTCGATGCCGGCGGCCTCGGCGGCGCGGACGATCTTCTCGACTTCCGCCTCGCAATCGACCGCGAACAGGCGGATGCCGAGGCGCAGCGCCCGGCCGATGCAGCGCTCCTTCTTGATCGTGTTGCCGAAGGAGATCCGCTCCGCGGTGGCGCCGGCGGCGAGCGCCATCTCGATTTCGGCGACGGACGCGGTGTCGAAGCACGAGCCCATGTCGGCCAGGAGGCGCAGAACCTCGGGGGCCGGGTTCGCCTTCACCGCGTAGAACACGCGGGTGTCGGGGAGCGCGCGGGCGAAGGCGGTGTAGTTGTCGCGGACCACGTCGAGGTCGAGCACCATCACCGGGCCCTCGTCGCGGCCGAGGTCGCGGCGGACGCGCAGGAAGTCGCGGATGCGATCGGTCATGTCTGTTCCAACCCACAGGTTCGCGGGGCCGCCCACGGGGGAGCGCGCCGTCGAAGATGTGACGGTCCCTTCAGGGACCGCCGGCGTCTGGGGCTGATGCGACGCGCGGATCCGCGCTGTGGAGACGCGACGATCCGTGCGGGCGCGACGAGCACCCGGAGGCTGCCGTGGATTGGACGGGATTTCCCATCCGCACGCCGGGCAAGGAGAAACAAGCCTCTTCGGTGCCGGCCTTTGGAGGGCCGACGAGACCAAAAAAGCCCGTTCGTCGTTGCTTTAAGCTGCGTCCCCCGTGGAGAGCGGGATTCGCCGGTTTCGCCTCCGGCTGCCGGTTGTTGTCGGGGTCCGGTGTCGCCACCTGGATGCCGGCCGAAAGGGATCCACCCTGTCGACCATCGATCCTTTAAGACCCCTGGCGGCTGTCCGGCAGTTGGCCGGATGCCCACCAACCGACACGCGGCCACAGGCACGTGCGAAATTGGGCAAGGCGCATATACGAACGGCGCACCACCACCACAAGCGGAATTCGGCCCGCGGCGGCGGGAATCCCCGTGTGTTGCGGGGACCTGTTGCCAAAACGCAGCGCCCGTCCGCGGGCGGGCTTTCCAAGCGCGTAAAGTGCGGGCATCTCACCCCGGTCGACGGTGGCGACGCCCTGCCGGTCCGCGGCATCCGGGGCGCGGGATCGGAATCGGCGGAATGCGGGCGGCGGGCATCATGGTCGGGGTGAGACGGCGGACGATTCGGTCGCGGGTGACCGCTTGAACCCGCAAGCCGACGGCGAGCTGGAGGTCCGGGTCGCGTGCCTGGACGACCTCGACGCCCTGGTCGCCCTGGAGAACGCGACCTTCTCCACCGACCGGGCCGAGCGCCGGGCGATCCGCCACGCGATCCGCTCGCCCTCGATGACGGTACTGGTCGCCCTGCTGATCGAGGCGGACGGGACCAACGTCCTCGTCGGGGCTGCCACCCTGGAGCGGCGGCGCAACAGCCGCAGCGCGCGGCTCTCCTCCATTGCTGTGGCGTCGTCCCGCGCCGGGCTCGGCCTCGGCGGCCGGCTGATGCAGGCGGTGGAGGACGAGGCGCGTCGCCACGGCTGCACCCGCCTGCGCCTCGAGGTGCGCGCCGACAACGGCGCCGGCCTGCGCCTGTACGAGCGCCGGGGCTACACGCGCTTCGAGGTTCGCGAAGGCTATTACGAGGACGGCATGGAGGCGTGGTGTTACGAGCGCGCCCTCGCCGACGACGCGGCGGACGCGACGCAGGAGCCGCCCCGGCAGCGCCGGAGCGGCTGAAGCCGGAAAATCAGTCGCAGCGCTCGCGGCTGACCGTCTTGCGGTCGCCCTCGTCGTTGGTCTTCGTCACCGTCTTCGTGGAACAGCCGTCGCTGCTCTCGCGGGTCTCCACCGTCTTGCTCTCGGTGGCCGGACGATCGACCACGACGGTGTCGGGCGCCCGGCGCTCGATCACGGTGGTCTGGGCGGTGGCGGCCTGGATGCCGGCGAGGGCGAGGATCGCGGCGGCGGGAACGAGGATGCGCATCGGATAGGGACTCCGGGAAAAGTTTCGAACGGACGCGGAAACGGCCTCCGGCCCGAAACCGTTCCGGGGCGCCCTCGTCATGCCGGATTCAGGGAATCTTACCGGCGTCGCGTTAGAGCACGGATGCAGGGGCGCGCCCGCCCGCGCCGGCTCGTCCGCGACGCGTGTCCTTGAGAGCCCGCCCGTGAAAGCCCGACCATGGCCGTGATCGCCGCCTTCGTCATGAATGCCGGGCTGAACTTCGTCCTCGGCCTGCTCATCGCCAAGCTGCTGGGGCCGGCCGATTTCGGGCGTTTCGCGCTGGCCACCGCCGGCACCCTGGTGATCACCACCGTCCTGTTCGAGTGGCTGCGCCTGTCGGCGACGCGGTTCTACTCGGTGCGCGTCCGCCTCGACGAACCCTGGATCCGGCACGGCCTCGACCGCGCCTACGCCATCCTCGCGGTGCTGCTGTTCGCCGCCGCGGCCGTCGCCGCCGGCCTCGGGCTCGGCGACGGGCCGGACGGGCCGGACGGGCATGCCGCGATCCTGTCCGGTGCGATGCTGGCGGCACTCGGCATCGGCGTGTTCGACTATCACGCCGCGCTCGCCCGCGCCCGCTTCGACGGCAAGCTCTATCTCGGGCTGGTCGCGGTGAAGAACGTGATCGCCTTCGCCATGATGGCCGCGGCCGCCTGGTACCTGCGCCAGCCGGCCTGGGTGCTCGCCGCCGCCGGAGTGAGCCAGCTCCTCGCCGTGCTGATCCTGCGCCACCCCTTGCGCGACCCGGCCTCGGCGGTGGAGCACCATCGCCGGCGCGAGACCTGGAGCCTGTTCCTGCGCTACGGCCTGCCCCTGATCGCGGCCAACGCCGTCTACCAGCTGCTACCGTTCCTCAACCGCGGCACCATCGCCGCGCAGGCCGGCTTCGCCGAAGCCGGCTACTTCGCGCTCGCCGCCGACGTGACCGCGCGCAGCCTCACCATGCTCGGCACGGCCCTCGACCTGCTGCTGTTCCAGCTCGCGGTGCGGGCCGAGGAGCAGCACGGCCGCGCGGCGGCCGAACGGCAGGTCGCGGCCAACGCGGCCACCGTCTACGCGCTGCTGCTGCCCTGCGCCGTCGGGTTCTGGGCGGTGCTGCCGGCGCTGGAGGCGTTGGTGGTGCCGGAGGCCTATCGCGGGCCGTTCGCGCTCTACGCGCTGCTGCTGATCCCCGGCCTGTTCTGCCTCGCGATGATGTTCTACGCGATCAACCCGGTGTTCCAGATCCGCCGCCGGACCCTGCCGGTGATCGCGGCGGCTGCGGCCGGGCTCGCGGTCAACGGCCTCGGCCTCCTCGTCCTGCCGCCGCTGCTCGGCGGCGCCGGCGTCGCCCTCGCCCAGACGCTGGCGCTCGCCTCCGCCTTCGCCTGGCTCGCCGTGCGGGCGCTCACCGGCCGCGACCGCCTCGCGCTGCCCTGGAACGAGATCCTCGCGGCCAGCGCCGCCTGCGGCGCCATGGCGGCGGCGCTCGCGCCGCTTCGCCATCTCGATCCGGCGCTGGCGCTCGGCGTCGCCGTGCCCCTCGGGGCCGGGCTCTACGCGGCCCTGGTGTGGCTTTTCGACATCGCCGGCCTGCGCAGCCAGGTCGAGGGCCGGTTCCGCCCGGCGCATCCTGCGGCGGCCGATCCTGTGGCGGCAGAGTAGAGCGGTTCCACTTTGCAACGCGGCCGCGATCCCGCATGATCGGGGCTACAAGGGTGCCGCGCAAAGGCATCCGGTAAAGACACGCGACCGGGCAGGAAACGATGCCATTCTACGAGCCCCGCGACGAGGGCGAGGCGGCCGAGATCGTCGGCGCGGCCGCCGGCCGCTCCGAGCGCCTGCGCCTCGTGGGCGGGGACACCATGGCCGGGATCGGCCGGCCGGCGCAGGACGAGGCGACGCTCTCGGCGCGGGCGCTCTCCGGCGTCACCCTCTACGAGCCCGCCGAGATGGTGATCTCGGCCCGTGCCGGCACACCGCTCGCGGAGGTGCAGGCGATGCTCGCCGCCCGCGGCCAGATGCTGCCGTTCGAGCCGATGGACGCCCGCGCCCTGATGGGCAGCGCTGGCGAGCCGACGTTCGGCGCGGTGGCGGCGGCCAACAATTCCGGGCCGCGCCGCATCAACGCCGGTGCCGCCCGCGACAGCCTGATCGGCGTGCGCTTCGTCAACGGTCGCGGCCAGGCGATCAAGTCCGGCGGGCGGGTGATGAAGAACGTCACCGGCCTCGACCTCGTGAAGCTGATGGCCGGCTCCTGGGGCACCCTCGGGCTCCTCACCGAGGTCACCTTCAAGGTGCTGCCGGTGCAGGAGCGCGTGGCGACGCTGGTCTTCCGCGGGCTCGACGACGCCCGCGCGGTGGCTGCGCTCGCCGCCGCCCTCGGCTCGCCGTTCGAGCTCACGGGCGCGGCGCACCTGCCCGCCGGCATCGACGGCGCGGACGCTCGCACGCTGATGCGGCTCGAAGGCTTTTCGGACTCGCTCGACTACCGGATCGGTGAGCTGCAGAAGCTCCTGAAGCGCTTCGGCGCCGCCGAGATCCTGGACGGCGAACCGGGTGTCGCCCTCTGGAATACGATCCGGGATGTGACGCCCTTCACCGGAACGTCCGAGGCCGTGTGGCGGCTCTCGACCGCGCCGACCCGAGGCCCGGCGCTCGCCGCCGCGATCGGCCGCGCGATGCCGGCGCGCTGGTTCTACGATTGGGGCGGCGGCCTGGTCTGGCTCGCCGTCGCGTCCGAGGGCGATGCCGGGGCGGAGGCGATCCGCTCCGCCCTCGGCCAGCACGGCGGCCACGCCACGCTGATCCGGGCGCCCGATGCGGTGCGCGCCGCCGTGCCGGTGTTCCAGCCACTCTCGCAGCCGCTGATGCGGGTGACGCAGGGGATCAAGACGGCGCACGACCCCGCGGGTGTGTTCAACCCAGGGCGGATGTACGCCGAGGTTTGAGGCGCCCGGGCCCGACGCGGGCCCTCCGCCGCATCGTGCGCGGCGCGAAACGGTGGCAGAGACGATCGATCGACGGGGCCGACGCCATCGGCCCGAGACAGGACGCATCCAGAACGCGCCATGCAAACCAACTTCTCCCTGGCCCAGCTCGCCGACCCGGCGATGGCGACCTCCGAAAAGATCCTGCGCACCTGCGTTCATTGCGGGTTCTGCACGGCGACCTGCCCGACCTACCTGCTGCTCGGCGACGAACTCGATAGCCCGCGCGGACGGATTTACCTGATCAAGGACATGCTGGAGGGCGGCAAGGCGGCGAGCGCCGAGGTGGTCAAGCACGTGGACCGCTGCCTGTCGTGCCTGTCCTGCATGACGACCTGCCCCTCGGGCGTGCATTACATGCACCTCGTCGACCACGCCCGCAGCCATATCGAGGAGACGTTCTCCCGGCGGCTCGACGACCGCGCGCTGCGGGCGATCCTGGCCTTCGTGCTGCCCTATCCCGCGAGGTTCCGGGCGGCGTTGTGGGCGGCCAAGCTCGGCGCGCCGTTCCGGCCCCTGGTGGCGCGCCTGCCGCGGGTCGGAAACCGGCTCGCCGCGATGCTCGACCTCGCCCCCGCCGCGCTGCCCGGCCGCGAGGCGACCAACCGGCCCGCGACCTTCCCCGCCGTCGGCGCGCAGGGCGCGCCCAAGCGCGTGGCCCTGCTGCGCGGCTGCGCCCAGAGCGTGCTGCGGCCGGATTTCAACGCGGCGGCGATCCGCCTGCTCACCCGCCACGGCGTCGAGGTGGTGCACGCGGAAGGCGAGGGGTGCTGCGGCGCACTCACCCATCACATGGGCCGGACGGACGACTCGCACGCCCAGGCCCGGCGCACCATCGACGCCTGGATCGCGGAAGCCGACGGCGCCGGCCTCGACGCCATCCTCGTCACCGCGTCCGGCTGCGGCACGACGATCAAGGATTACGGCTTCATGTTCCGCGACGACCCTGCCTACGCCGACAAGGCGGCACGGGTCTCGGCGCTCGCCAGGGACGTCACCGAGTTCGTCGCCACCCTCGACATCGCGCCGACGGTCGAGAGCGACCTCGTCGTCGCCTATCACTCGGCCTGCTCGATGCAGCACGGCCAGGGCATCCGCACGGAGCCCAAGACCCTGCTGAAGCAGGCGGGCTTCACGGTGAAGGACGTGCCCGAGGGCCACATCTGCTGCGGCTCGGCCGGCACCTACAACATCCTGCAGCCGGAACTCGCCGGCAAGCTCCGGGCGCGCAAGGTCGCCAACATCGAGCGGATGCGTCCCGACGTGATCGCCACCGGCAACATCGGCTGCGCCACGCAGATCGGGAAGGGCACCGCGATCCCGATCGTCCACACGGTGGAACTGCTGGATTGGGCCACCGGCGGCCCGCGGCCGGCGGCGCTCAAGGCCACGGCCGAGCCGGTGCTGCAGGCAGCCGACTGACCGGCCTCACGGTTCGAACTGGTCGGTGACCGGGATCCAGCGATAGCCTGCGCCGCTCGGCGCGACGTAGCCGAGCGACGGGAACGACGTATGGTAGCCGGCGACCACGATGTCGTCGGTCGCCGCCATGTCGTAGATCCGACGCCGCGTGGCCGCGCCCTGTCCCTTGTCCATGTCGAACAGGGCGTGCCAGCCCGGCTCGGCGAGCGAGGCGACCTCGTGGTGGGCGCAATCGCCCCAAATCAGCATCCGCCGCCCCGCGCTCTCGACGTGGAAGGCGAGGTGGCCGGGCGTGTGCCCGTAGGCCGCGAGCGCGTGGATGCCGGGAACGATCTCGTCCCCGGCCGCCACGAAGCGTGTCCGTGCGGCGAGCGGCAGGAGGTTGGCGCGGAACACCAGCGCCGAGGCGTGCTCGTTGCCCGACGGTTCCGACGCGAGGCGCTCGGGTTTGGTCCAGAAATCGTACTCGACCGCGCCGACGACGAGGCGCGCGTTGGGGAAGGTCGGGTGCCCGTCGCGCATCAGCCCGCCGATGTGGTCGGTGTGGCAATGGCTGAGGACGACGACGTCGATCGCCTCCGGCGCGGTGCCGGCCGCGCGCAGCCGCTCGACCAGACGTCCGCCGGCCGGCGGCGGCACGAAGCCGACCGCGCCGTTGCCGGTGTCGAACAGGATGGTCTCGCGCCCGGTCTCGATCAGCACCGGGGTGAAGCCCGGCTGGAAGCGATCGGGCGGCAGGCGGTTGGCGCGCATCAGGGCCTCGACCTCGCCCTTGGGGCGGTCCTCGCCGACGATCGGCCAGGGGCCGTCGATCATCCCGGCGGCATCGAGCAGCATCGTCACGCGAAAGGCGCCGAGCGCGAACCGGTACTGCGCCGGCGTCGCCGGGCCGAGCGGTTCGGACCGCGCCGACCGAGGCAGCAGCGCCGGGGCGGCCAAGGCGGCGAGGCCGGTCGCGGCGAGTTGCCGGCGCGTCCGTTCGATCATCGAATCATTCCCTTCGCCCGCGTGAGGCCGCAGACTGCGCGGCGTGGGCGAAGGCCTACCGGCTGCGGGGGATCGGGCGCTTGTACGAACGTGCTGCCGACGACGGGCCGTTGCGGCCGCTCTGGCATGTGGCCGGCGCGACGACCTTCTTCGCCGGGCCGTTGCGCTACAATGCGGGGCACCAGCACGGCGCGCCGGTCTTCCTCGCGGGGCTCTACGGCAACTTCCGCCTGCGCGTCGGCACGCAGGACTGGACCAGCTGCCGCACGGCGATGATCCCGGCCGGGTGCGTGCACGAACTCGACCTCGGCGGCGACCCGCTCGGCGTGCTCTACCTCGAGCCGGACCGCTTCGGGGTCGAGGCGCTGACGCCGCTCCTGCACGGCACCCGCGAGATCGCGGGCGCGCTCCTGGGCGCCGCCGGCGAGACCACGCCGCTGCGCGACCTGTTCGAGCACCGCGACGGCGCCTCCGCCGCCGGGCCGGCGCTCGCCGACCTCCTCGCGTTCGCGGGGCGGCAGGCGGAGCCGCGGATCGACGGGCGGATCGCGCGGGCGATCCGCCGCCTGCTCGCCGAGCCCGAAGCGACGCCGTCGGCCGGGGCGCTCGCGGCCTCGGTCGGCCTGTCGGCCTCGCGGTTCCAGCACCTGTTCACCGACGCCGTCGGGGTGCCGTTCCGGCGCTATCGGGCCTGGCTGCGGATGCGCCGGGCGATCGGTGCGGTGATCGACGGCAACAACTTCACCGGCGCCGCGCATGCGGCCGGCTTCGCCGACCAGGCCCATTTCGCCCACGATTTCAGGCGGACCTTCGGCGCCCCCGCTTCGCTCAGCCTTCGCGACATCCGGCGCTGACGACGGGTCGGTCCGCCGGCTCGCGATACGCCGCCAGCACGAAGACCCGGATCGCCGAGGACAGGTTCTGGCCGTTCCGCTCGGCGTCGATCGCGCCGATCAGCGCCTGGACGGACTTTTCGCGCGCCGCTGCGATCTCGCCCAAAGCCGTCCAGAACGGGTCCTCCAGGGACACGCTGGTGCGGTGGCCGGCGATCATCACCGAGCGCTTGGTGATGGTCATCGGGCGCGCCTTCTCCGTCCAGCGCACGGGAAACGGTAGTCGTCCATTTCGTCACGGCATCTGATGACGCGCGGGTTCCCCTCTCCCCGCGTGCGGGGAGAGGCCCGGCTGCACCTTGTCGTGCAGCCGGCAAGCGTCGGCGAAGCCAAAGCGACGGTGAGGGCGCGCGAACGAAAAAGCCTCCTCCGGATCGGCCCCCTCACCGTCGGCTGCCGCCTCGCCACCACGACGACGAGGTCGTCGCGTCCCTCTCCCTGCAAGCGGGGCGAGGGGATGCGCGCAGATCGAAACGCCAGAAGCAGCGATGTGCGAATCCTGTCGCTCGCACAGGGGTCGAGAAGGGGCACCGCGTCACGTGTCCGAATCTGGCCCGACGAGCTTGTGGCCCTCGTGGCGGGCCACCTCGATGGCTGTCTTGCGCTCCTGCAGGGTCCGGGCCTTCTTGGGGCGGCCGAAGGCGATGCGGTTGTCCTCCGCCTTGGCGTCCTTCTCGACCCGCAGGCGCGCCTTGCGGGCCTGGCGCAGGTTGATGATCTCGGCCATCGCGTCGATCTCCCGTTCGAGCGGGCGCCTACTCGGCGCTCGGGGCCAGCATGGTCTCGGGACGCACCACGCGCTCGAACTCGGCTTCGGTGACGTAGCCGAGGCGTAGCGCCTCCTCCTTCAGGGTGGTGCCGCGCTTGTGCGCGGTCTTGGCGATCTCGGCGGCCTTGTCGTAGCCGATCGAGGGGGCGAGCGCGGTCACCAGCATGAGCGAGCGGCTCATCAGGTCGGCGATCCGGTCCTCGTTGGCCTTGATGCCGACGACGCAGTTGTCGGTGAAGCTGACCGCCGCGTCGGCGAGCAGGCGGATCGATTGCAGCACCGCGTTGGCGATCACCGGTTTGAACACGTTGAGCTCGAAGTTGCCCTGGCTGCCGGCGAAGCTCACCGTGGTGCCGTTGCCGATCACCTGGGCGCAGACCATCGTCAGCGCCTCGCACTGGGTCGGGTTGACCTTGCCCGGCATGATCGACGAGCCCGGCTCGTTCTCCGGCAGCGACAGTTCGCCCAGGCCCGAGCGCGGGCCGGATGCCAGCAGGCGGATGTCCTGCGCGATCTTGAACAGGCCGGCGGCCAGCGCCGAGAGCGCACCTTGGGTGAAAACCAGGGCGTCGTGGGTCGCCAGCGCCTCGAACTTGTTGGCGGCCGAGGTGAAGGGCAGGCCGGTCAGCTCTGCGACCTTGGCGGCGAAACGCTCGGCGAATTCGGGATGCGCGTTGAGGCCGGTGCCCACCGCCGTGCCGCCCTGCGCCAGCGCAAGCACGCCGGGCAGCGTCGCCGCGATGCGCGAGCCGCCGAGCGCGACCTGCGCGGCATAGCCGGAGAATTCCTGGCCGAGCGAGACCGGGGTCGCGTCCTGCAGGTGGGTGCGGCCGATCTTGACGATCGATTCGAAGTCCTTCGCCTTCGCGTCGAGCGCCGCATGAAGGTGGGTCAGCGCCGGCATCAGGCGGCCGGTGATCTCGCGCGAGACCGCGATGTGCATCGCCGTCGGGAACACGTCGTTCGAGGACTGGCCGCGGTTGCAGTGGTCGTTGGGATGCACCGGCGACTTGCCGCCACGCTGGCCGCCGAGCCGCTCGTTGGCGAGGCTGGCGATGACCTCGTTGGCGTTCATGTTCGACTGCGTGCCCGAGCCCGTCTGCCAGACCACCAGCGGGAACTCCTCGTCGTGGCGGCCGTCCACCACCTCGGCCGCCGACGCGGCGATGGCCTCGGCCACCTTCGGGTCGAGGCCGCCGAGATCCTGGTTCACCAGGGCGGCCGACTGCTTGACGAGGCCGAGCGCGTGGACGAGCGGCGCCGGCATGTGCTCGGTGCCGATCTTGAAGTTCTGGATCGAGCGCTGGGTCTGCGCCCCCCAATACCGGTGCGCCGGGACCTCGATCGGCCCGAAGGTGTCGGATTCCGTGCGGGTGGCGGTATCGGGCTGCGGCGACATCGTGGCCTCTACGTTTGCTGCAATGCGAAGCCTACCTACGACAGGCGGCGGCAAATCGCGAAGGTGCTTTTCCCGCCGCGCCTCGACAAACGCGGCGGGCTGTTCCCCGCCCGGCGAACAAGGATGGCGTCGATGACGGCGACGATCGCGATCGACACGCCGGCGCCGGCGACGGCCCGCTTCCGGCCGCCCGTGCCGGCGCCGCGCCGCACGGCGATGGGCCTGTTCGCGTTCCTCAAGGCGGCGCGGCAGAACCCGATCACCACCTGGATGGAGGATCACTTCACCGCGCCCGTGGTGGCCGGCGACGGCGCCATGGGCCGCATCACCGTGGTCAGCGACCCGGCCCTGATCCGCTACCTGCTGGTCGAGAACGTCGGCAACTACCGCAAGGACGACCTGCAGCGCCGCGTGCTGGCCCCCGGTCTCGGCAACGGCCTGCTCAGCGCCGAGGGCGACGCCTGGAAGTTGCAGCGGCGGACGCTGGCGCCGATCTTCTCGGCCCGCACGGTGCAGGGCTTCTCGGATGCGATGAACGCGTCCGGCGCCAAGCTCGCGCGGCGCCTGGCCCGGCGGGACGGCACCCGGGTCGACGTCGCGCTGGAGATGACCCGCGTCACCCTCGACGTGCTGGAGCGGACGATCTTCACGCAAGGCCTGCCCGGCGATCCCGACGCCCTCGGGCGCGCGATCACGCGCTTCCTTGAGGCGGTCGGGCCGATCGATCCCCTCGACGTGTTCGGCGTGCCCGACTTCGTGCCGCGGCTCGGCCGGCTGCGGGCGCGGCCGGCCGGGCGCTACTTCGCCGAGGTGGTCGAGGCGCTGATCGCACGGCGCAAGGCCCAGGTCGCCGCCGGCGGCGCGCCGCAGGACCTGATGACGCTGCTGCTCGCGGCTCAGGACCCGGAGACCGGCAAGGGCCTCACCGACCTGGAGGTGCAGGCCAACATCATCACCTTCATCGCCGCCGGCCACGAAACCACGGCGAACGCCCTGACCTGGGCGCTCTACTGCCTGGCGAAGGACGACGCGGCGCGGGAGCGGCTGGAGGCGGAGGTCGACGCGGCGGGCGAGGGCGACTTCGCCCTCGACGCGCTGCCCTTCGCCAAGGCGGTGATGGAAGAGGCGATGCGGCTGTTCCCGCCGGTGCCGTTCCTCAGCCGCCAGGCGATCCGCGACGACCGCCTCGGCCGCATCAAGGTGCCGCGCGGGTCGATGGTGCTTGTGGCGCCCTACGTGCTGCATCGGCACCGTACCCTGTGGGACGATCCGGACGCCTTCGTGCCCGAGCGGTTCCTCGGCGCGAACCGCGACGCGATCCCGCGCTTCGCCTACCTGCCGTTCGGGGCCGGCCCGCGCGTCTGCATCGGCCAGAGCTTCTCGGTGCAGGAGGCGGTGATCGTGCTGGCCCACGTCGTCCGCGCGGTCCGGTTCCGGATGCCGGACGACCATCCGCCGATGACGCCGCTGCACCGGGTGACGCTGCGCCCCGAGCACGGCCTGCGCATGGATGCGACCCGCCGGGGGCAGACGCCTCTTAGCGTGGAACGGCCCCGACCATCGGCCCGAGCGGGCGGCTGAGGTCGTTGCGCTTCAGCGCGGGGGCGTAGAGGCTCGACACGCTGCCGTCGAGGAAGAGGGCGTTGCGGCAGCCGAGGTCGTCCCGGAACAACCGGGCGAAGGCGCCGAAGGTGACGGGGTGCTCCGAGATCGCGAACACCGCCACCCGGCCGTCGTCGCGGACGCCCACGCCGTTGCGGATCTTCAGGCTCGGCCCGTCGGCGGAGATCTTGGGATGGATCTGGCCGTCGATCACCAGCATCGGGCCGGATTGCGTCGCGAAGTCGGGCTTCATGCGGGCCTTGAGGTAATGGCCGGTGTCGAGCACGCCTGCGCGCTCGCCCTTCACGTAGAACACACCGTTGGGCTTGAGGTGGAAGTTGCCCGGCCCGTTCGCGGTCGAGACGCCCTTCATTTCCCGCCCGTCCTCGACGTAGAGCCCGACCGGCGCCTGGCCCTTGTCGTACATGCCGGCGTTCATCGCGAAGCTGAGGCGCGGACCCTGCTTCTCGGCAAGCGTCGAGAGCGAGGAATACGGCAACCCGTCCGCGCCGAGCCAGAACAGGCGCACCCGCTGGCGGCGGAGGTCGACGGTGCATACGGTGAAGCTGTCGCCCTGCGCCTGGACAGGGCGGCACGTCTCATTCGGCGCCGTCTCCGCGTGGGCGCCGCCGGCCGAGACTGCGATCAGCGCGAGGACCGCAGCTTTGGTGAGGCGTAACATCATCGTGAGGTCCTGACCGTGCGCGAGCCCTTAAAGGGGCCGCCGCACGCCTCCTCACCTCAGAATGCGACGGTTTTCAAGCGGCCCGGACTCCGAAGCCCGGGCGTCGATCGCCGATGTCGCAGCGTGAACCGAAGTCGGCGGCTGGGCGTTCTTGATGTGACGGGGGGCAAGGACACGACTCTTCTGGAGCTGATGAGATGAAGCGTCTTCTTCTTGCCTCGACGCTGATGGTCGGGGCTCTCGCCTACCTTCCGGCCTCGGCCGAAGCGCGCGGGTTCGGCGGTGGGTTCCATGGCGGTGGTTTCCACGGGGGCGGCTTCGGCGGCTTCCGGGGCGGTGGCTTCGGTGGTGGGTTCCGTGGTGCGGGCTTCGGTGGGTACCGGGGCGGCTTCGGCGGCTACCGCGGTGGGTTCGGTGGCTACCGCGGCGGTTACGGCGGGTATCGCGGCTACGGCTACGGCCGTGGTCTCGGGTACGGGCTCGGCGGTCTTGGGCTCGGCGTCGGCCTCGGCCTGGCGGCCGGCGGTCTCTACGGCGGGTATGGCGGCTACGGCTACCCGGGTTACGGCTATGGCTACGCCCCGGCGGCCTACGGCGGCTACGGTTACGGCGGCGAGTGCGTGACCGTCCCGCGGGTGCGCTGGACTCCTTACGGTTACCGCCGCGTGCTGATCGAGCGCTGTTACTGAGCTACGCGTCCGATCGTGACGACGAAGGGGGCTGCCTGCGGGCAGCCCTTTTTCGTTTCCGCTCAGCGTTGCCGCCGCATTTCGTCCCGGCGCATCGGCATGGCGTCGATGGTCGAGAACAGGCGCTGCGGCGCGATCGGTTCGGGCTCGGTGATCTTCACGCCCCCGTCCTTGCCGACGAGCACCGCGCGGAACGCGTCGGCCGGCAGGCCTAGCCGCCGCCGGATCGCTTCTGCGTCGCCGCCTCCGCCGACCGCCTCGACCACGACGAGGTCCCGCTCGCTGAGACCTGCGCGCGCCGCGGCGATCGTCGCGCGCTGCGCGACGAGCCGGCGGTCTCCCGCATCCGGCGCCGACAGGACGAGCACCCGCGAGACCTGGCGATAGCGCGCGAGCGGGTCCTGGGCCGCCGCGCCGGGTCCGGCGAAGGCTGCGAACGCGATGGCGAGGGCGACACCGGATCCGACGCGCATGATGGTCCTTATTCCCCTAAACGGGATGGTTCGAACGGGAAACGCGGATCAGGCCAGCCGGTGACATCGGCGGCCACGGCTGCGACATGAGCGTTCGAACGAGCCTCGATTCCTCCATCCCAAGGAGACACGGCATGGCCGCCAAGAACCGCCGCATCGTCCTCGCCGCGCGCCCGCACGGCGAGCCGACCCTGCAGAACTTCCGCCTGGAGGAGGCCGTCGTCCCGACGCCGCGCGACGGCGAGATCCTGCTGCGCACGCGCTGGCTCTCTCTCGACCCCTACATGCGCGGCCGGATGAGCGCAGCGAAATCCTACGCCGCGCCGGTCGGCATCGGCGAGCCGATGACCGGCGGGACGGTGAGCGAGGTGATGCGCTCCGAGCACCCGGACTTCCCCGTCGGCACCCTGGTCCAGGCCTTCGGCGGCTGGCAGGACTATTCGGTGTCCGACGGCAAGGGCCTGCGCAAGGTCGACCCCGCGGTGGCGCCGCCGACGACGGCGCTCGGCGTCCTCGGTATGCCCGGCATGACCGCCTATACCGGCCTCCTCAACATCGGCGAGCCGAAGCCCAACGAGACCGTCGTCGTCGCTGCCGCCGCCGGGCCGGTGGGCTCCCTCGTCGGGCAGATCGCCCGGATCAAGGGCGCACGCGCGGTCGGCATCGCCGGCGGCCCCGAGAAGTGCGCCTACCTCACCCGCGAGCTCGGCTTCGACGCCGCGGTCGATCACCGCTCCGACGACCTGCCCGGCGCGCTGGCCGCCGCCTGCCCGAACGGCATCGACGTCTACTTCGAGAACGTCGGCGGCGCGGTGTTCGATGCGGTGCTGCCGCTGCTCAACGACTTCTCGCGCATGCCGGTCTGCGGGCTCGTCGCCGGCTACAACGCCACGGAGCTGCCGCCCGGTCCCGACCGCTCGCCGCTCCTGATGCGCGCGGTGCTGACCAAGCGCCTGCGGATGCAGGGCTTCATCGTCTGGGACTTCGCCAGCCAGATCGACGCGTTCGAGCGCGAGGTCGGCGGCTGGATCGCGGACGGATCGGTGAAGTACCGCGAGGACGTCGTCGAGGGGCTGGAGAACGCCCCGGAGGCGTTCATTGGCCTGCTCAAGGGCCGCAACTTCGGCAAGCTCGTCGTCCACGTCGCCTGAGCGCGAAGGCTCGCATCCGGCGCCGTGTCCGCGCGGCGCCGAGTTGCCGCCGGTTGGGAACAAAGATAGAACATGATCGTGCCGGCGGCGCGTGTGCACGATGGGGACAAGCGCCCCTCAAGCGGTTGCCGGGGTCCGTTCCGAGGCCCATGAAGGGCGCACGCGGGCTCGGCGAGACCGGTCCCTGTGAGATCCGACGGCGAAGGAGAGAGCGATGGCGGGCAGCGTCAACAAGGTCATTCTGGTGGGCAACCTCGGGCGCGATCCCGAGACGCGCCGCCTCGGCTCCGGCGACCCGGTGGTCAACCTGCGCCTCGCGACCTCCGAATCGTGGAAGGACAAGGCGTCCGGCGAGCGCAAGGAGAAGACCGAGTGGCACTCGGTCGTGATCTACAACGAGAACCTCGCCCGCGTGGCCGAGCAGTACCTGCGCAAGGGTTCGAAGGTCTACATCGAGGGCCAGCTCCAGACCCGGAAGTGGACCGACAATTCCGGCGTCGAGAAGTACACCACCGAGGTGGTGCTGCAGCGCTTCCGCGGTGAGATGACGATCCTCGACGGCCGCGGCGGCGGCGGCGGCGAGATGGGTGCCGACGACGAGGGCGGCGGCCAGGTCAGCCGCGGCGGCGGTGGCGGCGGCGAATACGGCGGCGGCCGTGCCCAGGGCGGCAGCGAGCGTCGTCAGCCCCCGGCGCCGTCCGGCGGCGGCGGTGGTGGCGGCTCGCGGGGCAACTACGACCTCGACGACGACATCCCGTTCTAGACCCGTAGGCGACCGCCTCGGCAGCGCAACGGGTCTGATCCCCGAATTTCAGCGGCCTCGGATGTCCCATCCGGGGCCATTTTCATGAGCTTTGGCGAGATCGTCACCTGATCCGCCTGGACCCGGAGAAGTCTAATTTCCGCAATCGGCCGGTGTTTCGGCTAGATCCAAATGCTCCTCTGCAAAATCAGTCTTTTTGTCCTAAGCCTATCATCTGAGTCCGCAACCGGGGGGTGTGTCACTGGCAATCTGATGCCAGAAGATGTTATCTAGGGTTGAGCCTGCACATTTGCGTTTGGTTTAGATCTGGCTGGCAAGCGTCTGGATGATGTATTCCAGCCGCCCCCGGTGACATGCCGCGACGCTTCACCCGTCCCATTCGCCCGCCGCGCTTGCGTTCGTTCGCCGCCGCCACAGAGGGCGCCGCGGCGCTCGAGTTCGCCCTGGTGGCGCTTCCGTTCCTCGCGCTGGTCGGCGCGATCGTCCAGATCGCTTTCGTGATCTGGGCCGGGCAGAACTTCGACCGCACCGTTCAGAACGCGGTGCGCAGCCTGTTCACCGGGCAGTTCCAGATCGCCAACGCCGCCACGAGCAGCCCGGCGATCCTGCTGCAGAAGCTCAACGACGCGATGTGCGGCACCGGTGCGAACCGGACGATGACGCTGTTCGACTGTTCCAGCGTGAAGATCGACGTGTCGGTCGCGTCGTCTTTTTCGGCCGGGGCCGGCGCGACGCCGATGAACGCCACCTCGCGGACCTGGAACAGCGGCTTCGGCACGAACTACGCCTGCGCGAAGCCCGGGGCGATCGTCGTCGTCACCGCGGCGGTGAAGATCCCAGTGTTCTTCAGCCTGCTGAACCTCGCCCAGAAGAGTTTCGCGGACGGGACTCACCTCCTGCAATCGACGACGGTGTTCCGCACCGAGCCGTACCAGACCACGGCCTCGACCGGATGTTGAGGACCGGACTTTCGTCCCTCCGCAGCTTCGTACGCGCCCGCGGCGGCGTCTCCGCGATCGAGTTCGCGCTGATCCTGCCCGTGCTGCTGACGATCTGGGCGGGCTTGTCGGAATACGCGCATGCGATCGACAACTGGCGCAAGGTCGTCCTGCTCGCCCGGACGGTGTCCGACCTGACGGCGCAGGGAGACGCTCAGAACCCGATCGACGCGTCGCTGATGGGCGACATCCTCGCCACCTCCACGCTGGTGCTGAAACCGTTCGACGCCGGCCGCGTGAAGATCGTGGTCAGCGCGATGGCCGTCGATCTCACCAATCTCAACCTGGTCCCGCGGGTCTGTTCCAGCACCGCCAACGCCAACGCCTCGGCGCGCGCCACCGGCGCGGCCTCCGACCTGACCGTGCCCGTCGGGTTCCGCACCACCGGGGTCCGCTACGTCCTCACCGAGGTGAGCATGCCGTACACGCCGATGCTCGGTGCCTCGTTGGTCAAGCTCGTGAAGGGCGCCAGCACCGCGATCACGCTGAAGTCCAGCATCCCCTGGCCGGCGCGCGGGGGCCAACCCGCCAAGTCGACCTACACCGAGGTCTGGATGCCCGGAGGCGCCGCATGCCCGTGATCCCGACCCCGGCAGGCCGCAAGGCGTCGCTGCGTGGACAAGCCGGCCGCTTCGCGCGGGCGCGCGACGGCAACGTCGCCCTGCTGTTCGGGCTGATGGCCCTCCCGCTCCTCGGATTCACCGGCGCGGCGATCGATTACGGCTTCGCCACCTACCTCGAGACCAAGCTCCAGGCGGCGACCGACGCCAGCGCGCTCGCCCTCTGCCAGACGCCGATGGCGACGACGAACGCGGTGCTCCAGACGCAGGCGTCCACCATGATGACCGGCTATATGGGCGCGACCGGCCTCACGGTCGATCCGCTGACGGTGACGGCGAACCCGCGCCAGATCACCTTGACGACCCACATCGTCTCACCGGTCTTCTTCGGCCGCATCACGGGCGTGACGGCACCGCGCCCTGGCAGATCGGCGCGCTGCGCCACGCCGATCCCGAAGACCTTCGAGATCGCGCTGGTGCTCGACAACACCGGCTCGATGCTCGAATCGAGCGGCGGCCAGAGCAAGCTCCAGGCGGTGCAGACGGCGGCGACCAACTTCGTCAACTACGTCTACACCAACGCCGCCTTCGCCACCGGCACCAAGATCGCGATCGTGCCGTTCGCGGCGTCGGTCGCCTTGAACCCCACGACCTACCGCTACGCGACCTGGATCGACCAGAACGCCAAATCCTCCTACCACTGGGACAACGTGCTCTCGCCGTCCGGGTCCGGCTTCACCAACCGTTTCGATATCTTCACCAAGTTGCAGGCCGCCTATTCCGGTTGGGGGTGGGGCGGGTGCCTGGAGACGTTACCGTATCCGCTGAACGTGCAGGATGGTACGCCGTCGAGTTCGAACGCTGACTCATACTACGTCCCTATGTTCGCGCCCGACGAGCCGGGTAATGGCGGCACCGGCTATCGCGACTACAATAGTAGCCGGAGCTATAACAGCTACATCGACGACTCGACGTACAGCGCGTCCTGTCAGAGCCAGTCCAATGCGTCGTTCTTCGACGCGGAAGGTCGGGCGTGCAAGTACGTCAACCCGAAGAACGCTTCGCCGACGAATTCCAATTCCTCGACGAAGGTGCCGAACGGGCCGAACTTCGGCTGTACCACGCAGCCGCTCCAACGCCTGACCAGCGACACGTCCGTGCTGAAGACGACGATCAACGGCATGGCCGCCCTCGGATCGACGAACATCCACGAGGGCATGATGTGGGGGTGGCGTACGCTGTCTCCGATCAGCGTCTTCGCGGACGGGGCCGCGTACTCGTCGAACACCGTCAACAAGATCATCATCCTGATGACGGACGGGGCCAACAGTTGGGCGACGAACGGGTCCTCCTCCAACGGCTCGCTCTATTTCGCCGCAGGCTACCTCAAGAACGTCGACGGCACCGGCCCGACATCGAGGCTCGTCCCCGGCACGCCGACCGTGAACGATGCCGACAGCGCCCGCGACGCCGTCGACGCGTTGACCGCGCTGGCGTGCAAGAACGCGAAAGCCACGGGAATTTCGATCTACACGATCGGCTTCAGCATCCCGTCGGATCCCATCGACACGCAGGGCCTGAAGTTGTTGAGCGACTGCGCGACGACGGCATCCCAATCGTTCGTCGCCAACGATTCGTCGAGCCTGATCGGGGCCTTCAACCAGATCGCGGCGAGCATCGGCACCTTGCGGCTGACGCAATAGTCACGGCGCTTCGGCGGACGACAGCGCGTGGAGCGGCCCGAGCGCGCTTTGCTGGATGAGCAGCGCGACGAGGCCCGACCAGCCGGTCTGGTGCGAGGCGCCCAGCCCCCGGCCGGTGTCGCCGTGGTAGTATTCGTAGCAGAGCACGTGGTCGCGGAAGTGCGGGTCCTCCTGCTCCAGCCGGCTCGTCGCCTGGAACGGGCGCGTCCCGTCCGATCCGCGGGTCGAAAGCGCGATCATGCGGTCGGCCAGCATGTCGGCGATCTCCTGCAGCGACAGGAAGGTGCCTGAGCCGGTCGGGGCCTCAACCCGGAAGTCCGGCCCGTAATAGCGGTGGAACCGGCGCAGGCCGTCGATCAGCAGGTAGTTGATCGGCAGCCAGATCGGGCCGCGCCAGTTCGAGTTCCCGCCGAACAGCCGGGTACGCGACTCGCCCGGTTCGTAGGGCAGGGTGAGGTCGGCGCCGTCCCAGGCGAAGTGGAACGGTTGGCCCTCGTAGACCTTGGACACGCCGCGGATGCCGTGCGGCGACAGGAACTCGTCCGCGTCGAGCATCCGCCGCAGCAGCGCCTTGAGGCGATGCCCGCGCAGCAGCGACAGGAGCGCCGTGCCGCCTTCGCCCGGCTCCTGCCAGCGCGAGACCAGGGCGGCGAGGTCGGGCCGGTTCTCCAGGAAGAAGCGCAGGCGCTTCTGCAGGCCGGGGAGCTGAACGAGGTCGTCCTCACGCAAAACCGCCACCGCGCAGATCGGGATCAACCCGACGAGGGTGCGGGCGCGGATCGGGATGCGCTCGCCGCCGGGCGTCTCGATCACGTCGTAGAAGAACTGGTCGGCCTCGTCCCAGAGCCCGCCCTTGCGCGCGGCGGCGTCGGCGATCAGCAGGAAGTGCTCGAAGAATTTTTGGGCCATGTCCTCGTAGGCGGGGTCGCGCAGGGCGAGCTCCACCGCGATCCGCATCAGCTCGAGGGCGTTCATCGCCATCCAGGCGGTGGCGTCCGACTGCGTCAGCGCCCCGCCCGCGATCGGCTTCGAGCGATCGAACAGGCCGATGTTGTCGAGGCCGAGGAAGCCGCCCTGGAACAGGTTGCGCCCGGACGCGTCCTTGCGGTTCACCCACCAGGTGAAGTTCATCGACAGCCTGTTGAACACCCTGAGCAGGAAGTCGTGGTCCGCCCGTCCGGTCAGCGCCCGGTCGAGGGAGAACACCCGCCAGGCGGCGAAGGCGTGGAGCGGCGGGTTGGCGTCGGAGAAGTTCCACTCGTAGGCCGGCAGCTCTGCGTTGGGGTGCCCGTAGGCCTCGTCGAGGAGGAGCAGGATCTGGCCCTTGGCGAAGTCCGGGTCGATCGTCGCGAAGACGAGGCTCTGGAGCGCGAGATCCCAGGAGGCGAACCAGGGGTATTCCCAGGCGTCGGGCATCGAGACGATGTCGTGCGCCCGCACGTGCCGCCAGTCGGCGTTGCGCCCGGCCTTGCGCGCTTCGGGCGGGGCCGGCTGGGCCGGATCGCCGTCGAGCCATTCGCGCACGTCGTAATGGTAGAGCTGCTTCGACCACAGCATGCCGGCCAAGGCCTGGCGCTGCACCGCGCGCCGGTCGGCATCCGCGACGTCGGCTTGCAGCGCGGCGTAGAAGTCGTCGGCTTCAGTGATGCGGGCGGCGAACACCGCGTCGAAGTCGGCGAAGGCGTCGCCCGGCGCGTCGGCGGCGCGGAAACGCAAGCGCAGGCTCAGCGCGCCGCCCGGCGGGACGACGAGGCGGTGACGGCCGGCGCATTTCGTGCCGGACCGGTCGGGGTTGACCGCATCCGCTTCGCCTTCGACCACGTGGCGGCCGATCGCATCCTTCGGGTAGCCGGCCGTCAGAGCGCCGAACAGGCGGTGGGCGTTGGTCTCGTTCTCGCAGAACAGCCATTCCGGCGCGCCGTCGGCGTGGAGCCGCATCGGCGGCATCGCGTGGTGGATGGCGAGCACGGTGCCGTCGGCGGCGAGCCGCAGGTCGGGACGCGGACCGTTCGCCCACGACCAGGTGTTGCGGGCGTAGAGCTGCGGCAGCAGCGTCAGCGTCGCCGCGTCAGGCCCGCGGTTCATCGCGGTGACGCGCATCAGCACGTCGTGCGGGCCGGCCTTGGCGTATTCGATGGTGACGTCGCAGTAGCGGCCCTCGTCGAACAGCCCGGTGTCGACGAGTTCGAACTCGCGGTCGTCGAGGCCGCGGCGGGCGTTCTCCTCGGTCAGGCGCGAATACGGGAACTCCCCGTGCGGATACTTGTACAGCATCCGCATGTACGCGTGCGTCGGCACGCCGTCGAGGTAATAGTACAGTTCCTTGACGTCCTCGCCGTGGTTGCCCTGGGCGTTGGTCAGGCCGAACAGGCGTTCCTTGAGGATCGGGTCGCGGCCGTTCCACAGGGCGAGCGACAGGCACCAGTTGAGGTCCTTGTCGGCAAAGCCCCCGATGCCGTCCTCGCCCCAGCGGTAGGCGCGCGAGCGGGCGTGGTCGTGGGGCAGGTAGTCCCAGGCCTCGCCGTCGGCGCTGTAATCCTCGCGTACCGTGCCCCACTGCCGGTCGCTGAGATACGGCCCCCACAGGCGCCAGGCCGGGTCGGCGCGGGTCTCGGCGAGGCGGCGCCCCTCCACGGTGTCGAAGATGCGCGGCGGTCGGTGGGTGTGGGGCACGTCCGGGATCGCCTCCGTTCGGGCGCGTCGGGGACGGGGCGCCGACGCCGCGCGCGAGGCCGACCGGTCCCATGGGCGGCGCGATCGTGCAAGGGCGGGTTGAATAAGGCAGATGCCGGGGGCTGGTCACGCCGCGCGCGCTGGTCCACACCGCCATCCTGATCGGCCGCCTGATGGAGCATCCCGGTTTGGACAAGGCTTCCCTCGCCCCGCACGCCCACCAGGTCCTCCAGGACGCGACGCTGCCGGAATGGCCGAACCATTATCGCGGCAAGGTGCGCGACAACTACGACCTCCCGGACGGGCGCCGCATCCTGATCAGCAGCGACCGGATCAGCGCCTTCGACCGGGCGCTCGCCGCGATCCCCTTCAAGGGGCAGGTGCTGACGCAGACCGCGCGCTACTGGTTCGAGGCCACCGCCGACCTCTGCCCCAATCACGTCCTCGCCTACCCGGACCCGAACGTGCTCGTGGGGCGTCGCCTCGACATCCTGCCGGTGGAGATCGTGGTGCGCGGCTACCTCGCCGGCAGCACCGCGACCTCGATCCTGACCCAGTACAAGGCCGGCGCGCGCGCGATGTACGGCCACACCCTGCCGGACGGGATGCGCCCGAACGAGCGGCTGCCGCAGGCGATCATCACGCCCACCACCAAGGCCGCCGACGGCGCCCACGACGCGCCGCTGACCGCCGACGCGATCCTCGACCAGGGGTTGCTGACGGCCGAGCAGTGGCGCACCGTGTCTGAGACGGCGCTCGCGCTGTTCGCCCGCGGCCAGCAGCTTTCAGCGCAGCGCGGGTTGATCCTGGCCGACACCAAGTACGAGTTCGGCACCGATTCCGACGGCCGCATCGTGCTTGCCGACGAGATCCACACGCCCGACAGCAGCCGCTACTGGTTCGCCAAGACCTATCCCGAGCGCTTCGCCGCCGGCGCCGCCCCGGAGAGCTTCGACAAGGACTTCGTCCGCAACTGGGTGGTCGCGCGCTGCGACCCCTACACCGATCCGATCCCCGAGATCCCGGCCGAGATCGTGCTGGAGACGGCGGCCGTCTACATCAACGCCTTCGAGACCATCACCGGGCGGACGTTCACTCTTCCCGATCCCGCCGAGGTGCCACTCGAGCGCATCCGCCGGAACCTGAAGGCGTATCTTTCTTAACCGCTCGGGTCGAGACCAAGATCAGATGGTTTCCGCCGCCCGCGAAGGTAATCGGATACTAGGCTCTGGAAAAACCGGCGTTCAAATCCTCCCCGTCATCCCGGGGCGCCGGAGGCGCGCGGGATCCAGAACCGCAGGTCGTGTTCCAGTCTGCTTCGTCGGCGGCTCTGGATCCCGGGCTCTGCTGCGCAGCCCCGGGGTGACGGCGTGGAACGAATACAGGGGCGATCCCTTCGCAGGCGTCGCGGGAGGACAACAGCGTTGCTCGCGACGGGCGAGCGCAAAGTAAGCTTCCATCACGCCGGAACGACGTTTGGCCCCGTCAGGCCCCGGCTGCGAAGTGCGTTGCGGCAATCGACGACGATCACGCCGCTGTCGCAGATCGCCGCGTAATCGATCGCGTCGTGATCGGTGACGATGAGGACGGCGTGGAACGCCGACAACGTCTCGGCCGTGAGTGCCGTGGAGGTCGCGCCCTTCAAGGCCTTGTAGGCGCGGGTGGTCGGAACCGCCGGCACGAAGGGGTCGTGGTAGTCGACCTGCGCGCCGCGGGCCTGCAGCATCGTCCAGAGCTTGAGCGCGGGGCTCTCGCGGATGTCGGAGATGTTCTTCTTGTAGGCCAAGCCCACGATCAGGATGCGGCTGCCGGACAGGCCGCGGCCGGCATGCGCGTCGAGGGCGCGGACGAGCTTGTCGAGCACGAAGCCCGGCATCTGCTGGTTGATCTCGCCGGCGAGCTCGATGAACCGGGTCGCAATGCCGAACTCGCGCGCCTTCCACGTCAGGTAGAACGGATCGATCGGGATGCAGTGGCCGCCGAGGCCGGGTCCGGGATAGAACGGCGTGAAGCCGAAGGGTTTTGTCTTGGCCGCCTCGATCACCTCCCAGACGTCGATGCCCATCGCGTCGAAGATCACCTTCAGCTCGTTGACCAGTGCGATGTTGACGGCGCGGAAGATGTTCTCCGTCAGCTTCGTCGCCTCCGCCGTCGCGGTGGACGACACCATCACCGTCCGGGCGACGAAGCGCGCGTAGAGCGCCTCGGCGAGCCGCGCCGCGTCCGGCCCGTCGCCGCCGACGATCTTGGGGATCGTCGCGGTGCTGAAGGAGGCGTTGCCGGGGTCCTCGCGCTCCGGCGAGAAGGCGAGGTAGAAATCCGTTCCGCTGCGATGGCCGGTGAGCGCTTCGAGCAGGGGGCGCACGACCTGATCGGTGGTACCCGGCCAGGTCGTGGATTCGAGCACGACGAGCTGCCCCGGCCGCAGCCGCCTGGCGATCTCCTGGGTGGTCGTGCGGATGAACGACAGGTCCGGTTCGCGCTGCAGGGTCAGCGGGGTCGGTACGCAGATCAGGATGGCGTCCACCGCCGCCAAGCCGTCGAAGTCGGCGGTGGCGCGGAAGCGGCCGGACCTCACAGCCGCCGCCACCGCGTCGGCCGGGATGTGCTCGAGGTAGGTCTCGCCGCGCATCAACGTCGTCGGCTTGTCGGCATCGATGTCGAACCCGACCACGTCGAACCCGGCCCCCGCGGCCGCGAGGCAGAGCGGCAGGCCGACATACCCTAAGCCGATCACCCCAAGGGTCGCGGCGCCGCCCGCGAAACGCGCGACCGCCTCCTCGACCGAGAGGCGGGGGCCGGCGGGTCGGGCTTCGCTCATCGAAGGGTGTCCATTGCCTGTCCCCGTGGACGGACCGGGCACAGAAGCCCGGATGCCGGATACGATGCGTGTCTTACCCGCTCCACGTCCTCAGGCCAGTGCGGGGGCATCGGTGCGGAAGGTTTTCCAGGCCGATCGTGTCCGGTGCAGATGAAGGTCTTGACCGGTCAAGACGGCTATGGGTTATGGCCGTCGTTCGAGAGTAGAGGCGGTCATGGCGGAAGATCACACCATCACGAAGGCACTTGCGGAGATCAGCCAGCGCCGCGATCTCCTTCAGGCCGAATACGAGCGGATCGGCACCGAGCTGGCGAAGCTGCAGATGGCCGAGGGCGCGCTGCGCTCGATCGTCGAGAACACGCCCCTGGACGCCGTCTCCGTCGCCGACGGCCCGGCCCGCAGAAACGCCGACCGCGCCGCCTCGAGCGGACAGCCCTCGACCCGCGGCCCGCGCGGGCCCCGGGCGAACTCCGCCAAGGGCCGCCTGCGGGCGCTGCTCGAAAGCGCCGGCCCGCAGGGGCTTTCCACCGCGCAGGTGGCCCAGCGCCTGCCCGACGTCGCGCCGGCCACGCTGAACGCCTACCTCAGCACCATGGCCTCCAGCGGCGAGGCCATCCGCCGGGGCGACTTCATCAGCATCGCCAAGGCCGCGCCCTCCGAGGCCGATCCCGAATCCGATTCCGAGGACGGTGACGAGGACGCCGCACCGGCCGACGACGCGGACGTCGAGGCCGACGAGGCGCCGGAGGCGCACTGAACGGCTGGCGCTGCCGCACGGCGCCCTGCGGGCCAGGCTCTGCAGGCGGTCGTCGAACGCTGAAAAGGTTCGTCAGAACGCGTTCGCGATCGATCGCTACGAAAGGAACGCCGGTTTCGTCGTCTGCGCCGAGGGTAATATCGGCGTCGCGATGAAGCCCTGGTCGCCGCCGGATCAGATCGTTCAGGCGGAAGTCTCCGCCGCCGGCAGGGCGATCGCGACGCGTAGGCCCGGTGCGTTGTCGGCCAGGGTCAGGCGGCCCTGGTGTAGCCGGACGACCGCGGCGACGAGGCTCAGGCCCAGTCCGAAGCCGGGCGCCGAGCGGGCGTCCTCCAGGCGCACGAAGCGGTCGAGGACGCGTCCGCGCTCGGCCTCCGGGATGCCGGGTCCGCAGTCGGCCACCGTCACCACGATCTCGGAGCCGGCCCGCTCGGCCGTCACCGCGATCGTGCCGTCGCCGCCGGAGGCGGTTCCCGCGCCGTACTTGATGGCGTTGTCGACGAGGTTGGCGAGCGCCTGACCCGCGAGCTCGCGGTTGCCGTCGATGATCAGGCCGTCCGGCGCCGAGACGGTGAGGTGCAGGCCGCGCTCCTCGGCCAGCGCCTCGTAGAGTTCGCCGATCGCCCGCACCACCGGCCCGAGGTCGACGGGCGCCATCATCTCGCGGGTGTTGCCGGCCTCCAGGCGCGCGATCATCAGCAAGGCGTTGAAGACCCGGATCAGACCGTCGCTGTCCTCGATCACGCCGTCGAGGGCGGCGCGCAGGGTGTCCGGCGAGCGCTCGCCGCGGAGCGCCTCGTCGGCGCGGTTGCGCAGCCGGGTCAGCGGCGTCTTGAGGTCGTGGGCGATGTTGTCGGAGACCTCGCGCAGGCCGCGCATCAGCTCGCCGATCCGCTCCAGCATCAGGTTGAGGTTCTGGGCGAGGCGATCGAGCTCGTCGCCGTTGCCCGCTACCGGGAGGCGCCGGCCGAGATCGCCCGCCATGATGGTGCCTGCGGTCTCGGTCATGGCATCGACCCGCTTCAGCACGCGGCTGGCGACCACCCACCCGCCGATCACCCCGAGCAGGACCACGACGGCGAGCGAGGTGCCGAGGGTGCTGGCGATGACCCCGCGCAGGCGGTCGCGCTCCTCCACGTCGCGCCCGACGAGCAGGCGAAAGCCCCCCGGCAGGGTGAAGATCCGCACGATCGCCCGGTGGGTCTCGCGCCCCTGCGTCTCGCGGCTGCGGCCGTAGGTGGTCTCGGCCTGTCCCGGCGTCGCCAGCACGCTCGCGGGCAGGTCGCCGACGTTGCCGACCACGTGGTCGCCGTTGGCCGTGGTCACGAGGTAGAGCGAAGCGCCCGGCTCGGCCGCGCGCCGCTCGACAGCCCCGATCAGCCGGCGTAGCCCGCCGCCGTTGTACTGCTCGGCGAGCCCGTTGATCTCGGCGTCGATCGTCGAGACGATCTGGTCGTCGAGCACCCGTCGCGCGCTCCAGGCGATGGTGCCGAGCGCGACTCCGGCGCAGGCCGCGAACACGACGAGGTAGGCGATCGACAGCTTGAACGCCGTCGTCCGGAACAGTTTCTGGATGCGCGTGAGGGGGCCGTCCGGCGCCGGGGCGTGCGGCGTCACGGGGATGGGATTCGCGACGGCCAAGGGACGGCCGTCGTCACGACGCCCGCGCCTCGTCGGCGCGCAGGATGTAGCCGGCGCCGCGGATCGTGTGGATCATCGGCGTGGCGGAGCCCTTGTCGAGCTTGGCCCTGAGGCGCGAGACGTGGACGTCGATGACGTTGGTCTGCGGATCGAAGTGGTAGTCCCAGACGTGCTCCAGCAGCATCGTCCGGGTCACCACCTGGCCGGCATGGCGCATCAGGTATTCGAGCAGCCGGAACTCGCGCGGCTGCAGCGCCACGTCCTGGCCGGCCCGGGTCACGCGGTGGGACAGCCTGTCGAGCTCGAGGTCGCCGACGCGGTAGGCGGTGGCCTCGGCGCTCGCGCCCGAGGCGCCGCCGCGGCGGGCGAGCACCTCGATGCGGGCGAGCAGCTCGGAGAACGCGTAGGGCTTGGGCAGGTAGTCGTCGCCGCCGGCGCGCAGGCCCTTCACCCGGTCGTCGACCTGCCCGAGCGCGGACAGGATCAGCACCGGCGTCGTCACCGCCTGCTCGCGCAGCGACCGGATCAGCGAGAGCCCGTCGAGCTTCGGCAGCATGCGATCGACGATCAGCACGTCGTAGGCGCCGTCGCAGGCGAGGCCGTAGCCGTCGAGGCCGTCGGTCGCGTGGTCGGCGACGTGGCCGGCCTCCCGGAACGCCTTGACGAGGTAGGAGACCGCCTCGCGATCGTCCTCGATGATCAGGAGCCGCATGGGTTCGGTCCATAGCGCGGACCGGGACGGGGCGGAATGGGTCTGGACGGTCACGATCCGGCTGTCCTCCTCCGATCGGTCGCCCGCATCCTGGAACCGCCCGGATGACCGGAGCATCGCGAAAAGATGACGGTTCGGACAGGTTCGCCGGTTCCGCGCGGCAGCCATGCGGGCGGGCGGGGATCGGATCGTGGGCCTTCGGCTTGTCCTGCCCCGCCGAGCGCATCGGATTTCACGGACAGCCCGCATGAACGACATCTCACGCCGCACCCTGATCGCCGCCGGCACCGCGCTCGCCGTCGGAGGCGCCCGCGCCGCCGAGGGGCCGACGCCGGAGCGGGCCGGCAAGGGCGCCGACGTGCTCGGGCCGCGCAACCCGGCGCGCGAGGCGGAAGACCCCAACACGGTCGCGCCGCCCACGACGGATCACGGCACCATGCCGAACCTGAAATGGTCCTTCGCCGACAGCCACATGCGGTTGGAGGAGGGCGGCTGGGCGCGCCAGACCACCGTGCGCGAACTGCCGATCTCCAAGGCGATGGCCGGCGTGAACAAGCGCCTCAAGGCCAACGCGGTACGCGAGATGCATTGGCACAAGGAGGCCGAGTGGTCCTACATGATCAAGGGCCGCGCCCGGATCACCGCGATCGACGCGGAGGGCCGCACCTTCGCCGACGACGTCGGCGAGGGCGACCTCTGGTACTTCCCCTCGGGCATCCGCACTCGATCCAGGCGCTCGAATCGGACGTCGACGGCTGCGAATTCCTGCTGGTGTTCGACGACGGCGGCTTCTCGGAGGATTCGACCTTCCTGATCACCGACTGGCTCGCGCGCACCCCGAAGGACGTGCTCGCCAAGAACTTCGGCCTGCCCGAGAGCGCCTTCGCGAACATCCCGGAGCGCGAACTCTACATCTTCCCCGGCCCGAAGCCGGGCCCGCTGGCCGGCGACCGCATGGGCGGGGCCGGCCCGAGCCCGAAAGCGTTCAGCCACCGGATGCTGGCGCAGGAGCCGATCCGCACGAAGGGCGGCACGGTGCGGATCACCGACACGTCGAACTTCCCCGCCTCGGAGACGATCGCGGCGGCCCTCGTCGAGCTGGAGCCCGGCGCGATGCGCGAGCTGCACTGGCACCCGAACGGCGACGCGTGGCAGTACTACCTTTCGGGCAAGGGGCGGATGACGGTGTTCGGCTCGGAATCGAAGGCCCGCACCTTCGACTATCAGGCCGGCGACGTCGGCTACGTGCCGTTCGCCATGGGCCACTACATCGAGAACACCGGCGACACGCCGCTGACCTTCCTCGAGATGCTCAAGAGCCCGCGCTACGCCGACCTGTCGCTGCCCCAGTGGATGGCGCTGACGCCGCACGCCCTCGTCCAGGCGCATACCCGGATCGACCCGAAGCTGATCGACGGCCTGTCGGCGAAGAAGGGGCCGGTCGTGCCGCTGTAAGAAGGCGGCTTACGCGTCGGTGCCGAGGCGGGCCGAACGGGCCGGGCCGGGCGGGGTGGCGCTCGGCGGCGCCTGCTGCGCGACGCTCGGCGGTGCGTCCTGGCCGCGGCCCGGCACGACGACGAGGCGCTGGATCTCGCCCCGCAGGTAGGCCTGCAGGAACGCCTGGTAGTCCTTGAACGAGACGCAGCCGTTCGAGGCGCCGGTCGGCCCGAGCATGTAGGTGTGGGCGAGGAGGCCGACCCGGCCGTAGACCGCACCGCTGCCGCCGACGGGGGTGAGGCGGATCGCGCGGACGCCGTGGAACAGGTCCTCCCGCTCGGTGAGGTCGTAGGTGCCGGGCGGCGTCGCGCCCCGCATGCGCACGTGGGCGTTGCGCGGGTCGTCCATGATCTCGCCGAGGCCGGAATGCGCTTCCAGCTTCGTGCCGTTGGGCAGCGTCACGATGCGCGCGCTGATGTCGTAGACGGCGACCGCCGCCGGGTCGGGGTTCGCCGGGGGCACGATCCGCTGCCGCGGCAGGGTCGCGGGAGACGGCGTCTCGAGGGCGGCGTAGGCCATAGTCGGCGTCGACGTGCGCTCGATCCCGAAGAACTTTTCCAGGAAGTTGCGGTCGTCGGGGGCGGGCGCCGGGATCGCCGCGGTCCGGGTGCGGCGCGACGCCTGCCTGTCGGCGCGGCGCGTCGTCTCGGTGCCGGCCGGGCGCCGGAATTCGGGCGGGCGCGGCACCGGCAGCGGCACCGTCTGCGCCGGAAGGCCGGGCGTCGCTGGGGACGGGTCCTGCGGGGCCGGCTCCTGCTGCGCGAACGGGGTGGGGGACGCCTGCTCGGGCGATGTTTGCTCGGACGGGGCCTGCGGCCGCCCGGCGGACCAGTCGGGGAAGGCTTCGAGCAGCGCTTCGCGCCAGCGCTGCCGGGCCTCCGCGCCGAGCGTCGGAGCCGGCTCCTCCGCCGCTTCGCTCGTTGCCGGATCCGTCGAGGCGACCAGCGCCTCGGTGATTGTCGGCCCGCGCGGCAGGCCGCCGAGGACGACGCTCCCGGAGACCAGGGCGGCGATCGCCGCGACCGATGCCGCCCTCAGGGCGAGGCGCCGAAGGCCGGCGTTCGAACGATGGCGTTGCGCCGGGAACAGCTGTTGAGCGGAAGGGGCTTCTGCGAGGGGGTCTCGGACCATGAGGACGACGCCCGTTTCGATACGGATGCCGTCGATCCCGAGCCGCTGTCGCCGGACGCGTCCGTGCGTGCGGTCGGACCGGCACCCTCCCGGCCCGATCGGCCGAGAGGGCAAAAGGCCCAGCCCGCCCGGCTTTTCCGGGGCGGGATTATGGTTGACCGAGGATGAATCGTGGCGGTTCTCGGCCCTGATTCATCGCTTCGGCGGTGCGATCAGGCGCTGGTCCTATTCGCCGTCGATCTGCCGGCCCATCTGCGCGATCGCGCGCTGGTACACCGTGGCGGCGTTCCAGCCCTGGAGCGCAGCGAAGTTCGGCTCGCCGGGCTGGTAGCCGGCCCCGGCCTGCCAGCCGTGGCCCTTCAGGAAATTCGCGGTGGAGCTGAGCGCCGCGCCGACGTTGTTGAGGTCGCCGGTCCCGTAGGTCAGCACGTTCTTCGGCAGGAACTGGGTGTGCCCGACCTCGCCATGCGCCGCGCCGCGGGTGCTGGACGAGAGCATGCCGCGATCGACGAGGGTGAGCGCCGCATAGAGCTGGTCGGTGAAGTAGGCCGAGCGGCGGCAATCGTAGGCCAGCGTCGCCACCGCCGACAGCGTGTTGACGTTGCCGCGCACGGCGCCGAACCCGGTCTCCATGCCCCAGATCGCCAGGAGCGGCCCTGGGGGGACGCCGTAGCGCTGCTCGATCTGCGCGAACAGGGCCGCGTTCTGGCGCTTCAGCGCCCGCCCACGGGAGACGATCGTGGTCGCGCCGCGTTTGGCCAGGAACTGGTCGAGCGAGAGCTTGAAGCTTTTCTGGCCGCGATCGGCCGAGATGGTGGCCGTGGAATAGTTGGTCTCGCGGAGCGCCGCGAGGCTCGCGGCGCTGGCGCGGCCCTGGGCCTCCTGGGCGAACTGAGACTTCCAGGCCTCGAAGCCGGCGGCCGAGTTGCCGCATTGGGCCGCCTCGGCGCCTCCGGCGAGACAGGCGAGCGCCACCGCGGCGACGGCCGCCAGTGTGCTGCGGCGCTTGGTGTCGGTCACGGAGATCTCCATCGCAAAGGCGGGGTCGGGCTGGGAAACGCGGCACGGTTCGGCCAGAACGGCACCGGGCCGGCTTTCCGGATTGTGGCTCGCTATGTAGCGGGCGATGCCGCCGGACATAACCCCAGGTTCGCCACCGAGGACAAGTTCATGAAGGTTGTTGCAGATCTGTGCATCGTGCCGATGGGCGTCGGCCCCTCGGTGTCGTCCTACGTCCGCGAGATCAAGGCGATCCTGGAGACGAGCGGGCTGAACGCCGAGATGCACGCCAACGGCACCAACATCGAGGGCGAGCTCGCCGACATCTGCCGCCTGATCGAGCTGTGCGAGGCGCGCCTGACCGAGCTCGGCGTGCAGCGCGTGTTCTTCACGATGGCGTTCTCGTCGCGCCGGGACAAGGCGCAGACGATGGCCGACAAGCTGACCGCGGTGTCGTAGCCCGGTCCGGACTTCCTCGCTCAGAGGTAGTGGCGAAATACCGTCTGGCCCACCGTGGTCTCGTGCTCCGCCGACATCAGGTCGGCCAGGCAGCGATAGGCCAGGAGCAGCCCGCCGGCGAAGGCGGCGAGCGCCAGGAGGAGGGGGCTCGCCAGGGGCGTCGCGGCGAAGGCGAGGGCCACGAGGACGACGGGAAGGTGCAGGAGCCGGGTCGCGGTCGTCATGTGTGCTGCCTCGCCGTCGTCAGGTCACCGATCGCACCGACGGTTAAGCACCGCGGATTGCACGAATGTTTCCTGCGCCCGACACTGCCGCGGCGTGGTGCTCCAGCGCACCTTGGCGCTCCGCGATCGGCACTTTCCTGCCGATCGCGGAACGCCGACGGCGTTGCGATCCCTACTCGTCGTCGTCCGGCTCGCCGCGATAGCGCCGGCGCGGCGCGTCGTATTCCTCCGATCGACGCGTCGGACGGTCGTAGTCGCGGTCGCGCCCGCGGTAGCCCGAGCGGTCGTCCGCGCCGTAGCCGCCGTATCCCCCGGAATTGCCGCGGCGGTTGTCGACGAGTTTGGGCGCATACCAGCAGCTCTTGCGTTGGCCGGGCGCGGGATCGCCGAAGGTCTGGGTGTTGCAGGCGATGACGCCGCCCTGCGGGAACGGGCGGCCGTTGGTCTTGCCCGGCACGCCATAATACACGTTCGTCGGATGCGGCATCCGGCAGACGCCGCCCTCCTGCGCACAGGGGATCGTGTTCACGGTATCGAGCTGCGCCTGCGCCGGGGAGACGCCGGCCGCGAGGAGCCACACGGCTCCCACTACGATGCCCGCCGGAGCGGTGTTTGCCTTGCGCACGCTATGTCCTCCCTCTTCGGTCGACGGACCTGCCGGTGCCGAGTCGGCGGCCTGCCTACCACACCGCGCTGCCGACGCGCACTGGCCGACGAGAGGCGTGCGCCGACGGAAGCGGATGGCGGATCCGACGCGATCGATGGAAGCTGGGTTGGAAGTCGAGTGCCGAGCGAACGCGAGACGATCAGCGGTTCGTGGCGGAGGGAGCGGGATGAGCCGACGCTCATCATTTTCCCTACGCCGTCAGCGCTCTCGATCCCAGGGCTGACGGGTAACACCGTGGGTCTGCCCGTCAAGCGGCGCTGGCCCTGCCACGCGGGCG
>NZ_VRUW01000048.1:0-35998 GCF_008039475.1 Methylobacterium sp. WL12
TGCTCGAACAGAATGACGAATGGGCCGTCCAGCGGTCGCGCTACATGACCCTGGAAAGCATCGCCCCGATCGGCGATGATCCCCTCGTCAGCCTGCCCACCCTCGCAGCCTGATCGTCCCGGCCCAAGCCGGTGATCGTGGTGGCCCTCACCAAGCTACACCACGCCCAGGGACACGACCGCCACAGGAGCCAGAGTCGCAACGGTGTTCCGTCGGGAAGAGGACGGCCGCCCGGATCGGGGCGGCCGCCGTGGCGCTTAGCGGAGGAGCTGCAGGACGCTCTGCTGGGCCTGGTTGGCCAGCGACAGCGCCGAGATCGTCAGCGAGTTGCGGGTCGAGAGGGCCTGGGAGTTGGCAGCCTCCTCGTTCAGGTCGGCGCTGGTGAGGTTCGACGAACCGGTCTGCAGCACGTTGATGATGCTCTTGTTGAAGCTCTGACGGTTCTGCACCACCGAGAGGTTGGAGCCGAAGGTCGAAGCCTGGGCCCGCAGCGCAGAGGAGGCGGTGGACAGCGATGAGATCACGTTGTTGGTCGCCGAATTGTCCTCGAACTCGTTGGCGCCGTTCTGCCCAAGCTTCGACAGACCCAGGCCGGCGGCGTCGAACTGGACGCCCTGAAGGTTCAGCGTCGAGCTGCCCTTCTCGTTGAAGGTCAGCTTCAGCGTGTCACCGTTCAGCAGGTTGACCCCGTTGAAGGACGAGTCCTGAGCCGTCGTCTTGATGTTGTCGAGGATCGAGTTGAACTGGCTCAGGAGCGAAGAGCGGGTGGCCTGGGAGTTCGCGTCAGCCACCGGTGCAGCGGCCGCCGAGAAAACGCTCGCGGCGGTGCCGCCGATTGCGCCACCATCAGCGGTGCTGCCGATGGTCGAGGACGCGTGGTCGTTGGTGGTCTGGATCGTCAGCTTGCCACTCGCATCCACCGTCGCCGACAGGTTGTTGGCGCTAAGCTGGGTGTTGAGCTGATCCAGCGTCTTGACCGTGCCGTTGGTACCGTCGCCGAAGGTGACGTTGACGGCAGTCCCCTTATTCAGCGATCCGAAGGTCAGCGTCTTGCCGGACAAGCCACCGGGCGTCGATGACCGGGATGCGGTGAAGGTGGTGTCGGTCCCGGCATTGCCAGCCAGGCCGAGCGCGGACAGCGCATTGCCTGTGCCGGTGATGCTGAGGTCGGAAGTGGTTCCTGTGCTGAGCTTGAGAACGCCGCCCGAGATGCTGGAGGCAGCGACGCCCGAGACGGCAGCCGGCGTGGCGGCGCCGCTAGCGATGGTGGCGGTCTGCGCGCCGGTTGCGAAATCGACGGCCTTCAGGACGTCGGCAATCGAGCCGGCCTGGAGGAAGACGGTCGAGTTGCCACTGCCGTCGGTCACGACGTTGCCGGACACGCCCGAGCCGGATGCAACGTTCGCAGCCGCCGGGGTCTGAGCGTTCTTGAACGTGATGGTCTTGCCATTCACGTTCAGGGTCGACCCGTCCTGGATCAGGCTGGAGGTCGAGGTCGAAACCGTCGCACGCGTTGCCGTCACCGTCGCCGGGTTCGAACCCGTCGCCGTGGATACACCCAGGGCCTTCAGGAGATCCGCTTTGCCGGTGACGTTGAGGTCGGAGCCGGTCGAAGAGTTCAGAGTCACGGCACCAGTCGTGATGCTCGAAACGGTCTGGCCAGAGCTCGTCGTGATCGTCGCGGCACCGGCGGTGCTGTTGACGGCGGTTTTGACGCCGCTCGCGAGATCGACCGCCGTCAGAAGGTCGCCGACCGTACCGGCGGGCGTGGTGGTCGTTCCGAGGTAGACAGTCGAGTTTCCGGTACCGTCGGTCAGGACGTTTCCGCTCGTGCCCGAGCCGGCCGGGATCGATGTGCCGGTCGGCGCGCTGCCGGCGCGGAAGGTGATGGTCTTTCCGTTCACCGAGAGCGTATCGCCATCGGCAGGCTGAGCGTTCCCCGCAAGACCCGTGGCCGTGGCGCCGCCGGAGGCGATCAGGGTTATGCTGGGGGTCAGTGCCGCCGAGCCGTCGCCCGCGGTGGCTGCAGTGCCGACCTTCGCAGCGAGCGTGCCACCAAGCGTCGTCGATCCGGTTGCAGCGGTCGTACCGCCTGCAGCACCACTGAAGATCCCGTTGCTTGAAGCCAGAGCGTTTGCATACGAGGTCGTGCCACGGAGGTCGGCAGCGGTCGCGCCGGTGATCGTGGTCGAGACGTTCGACTTTGTGGAGTAACCGATCGTGCTCTGAAGCGCCTGGTTGGCGACCGACTTCGCCGAGTCGACCAGCTTCTGCAGCGAGGTGAGGCCGGTGTTGGCGGCCTGGATCACCTGGACGCCGTTCGAGATCGAGTCGAGCAGGTTCGAGAGGTCGTTCGAGCGGCTGTCGAGGCCCTGAGAGGTGAAGAACGAGGTCGGGTTGTCGAGGGCCGAATTGACCTTCTTGCCGGTCGACAGCCGGTTCTGGGTCGTCGCCAGCAGGCTGGCGGTATCCTGGGCGACGAGGAGGTTCTGACGCGTCGCAGACGAAAGCGTGATGCCTGAAGACATGAGATTCGATCCATTCTGATCGGTGCGCCTCCCATTTTGGAGGCTGCCGCCAGAAACCACGTCCGCGTTGCCATCGGCTTAATGCGGATGGTGAAGGAATCTCTCCTCGCGAACACCGTATATCCAGCTATCTCGAATTTCGTATACGTATGAATGACTTGCCCAACGAACAAGTGGGATGGATTTACGAAACGTTTACCCGAATTCTGCAAAGCTCGCCCGAGCGAAACCCGGGTGATCCATGCCTCTCAAGATCGAGCTAAAGCCGTTCGAGCGTTTGCTGATCGGCGGAACGGCGATCCGCAACGGATCGCGCCGCTCCAGCTTCGTCATCGAGACGGTGACGCCGTTCCTGCGCGAGAGCGACATCATCCTGGAAAGCGAGGCCGACACGGCCTGCAAGCGGCTCTACCTCACGCTGACCGTGATGTACCTCGCCTCGAACCCGCCTGAGGCCGAGGACGCCTTCGTCGTCCAGGCCACCGAACTGATGAAGGCAGCCCCGAGCATGGCCCCGTACATCCACGACATGCACGAGCATATCGCGAGCGCCGACTTCTACCGGGCGCTCAAGCGGTGCAAGGAGCTGATCCAGTACGAGCTGGAGCTCGCGCAGCGGCTCAAGGCTTGAATTTCGGTTTCACACCGAGGCAATGGTACGATCGGGGGAAAACGGATGGTCAGTCGGCGTCTTCACGGCACGACACCGTCCTGAAATGGCCACGCCTTCAAACCACGGAGGCGCTCTTTATAGAGCGGGCAAAGGCGGGAAGTCTTTTCGGACGCTTCCGGCTCCCGTCCGCAATTCAAGATGACTTGGCAGGTGTGGTCGGCCGTCGCACGGCCTTCGGCATCCGGCGGTGCGCGATCGAAGGCCATCCACGCGCGCACGGCACAGCTCGGGTCTCGTCGACCGCATCGTACCGGTCGTGCAGACCGACGCCGCGCCCCCGTCGCGGAGGCGCAGCTTATTCGGCGATCAGGTGCGCAGACCCGCGGCGACCTGCTGGTTGATGTTGATCAGCGCCGTCAGGTTCTCGGGCTTCGGTTCGACGAGGGTGTCGACGATCCGCCGGAACACGAACACCGAAAGGCCGGCGATGTTGTCCTTGACCTCGGACGGCAGCGGGTTCTCCGGAGCCGTCGCGCCGGTCGCGAGGAGCGTCCAGACCTTCTGATTGAAGTTCAGAGCCTTGTTCAGCGAGCCGCCGGCATCGTTCCAGTTGTCGCGCACCGATTCGAGCTGGCGCGCGGCCTTGATCAGCACGGCGGCTTCAGCCTCGCGCGGGCTGAGCACGCTCTGCGCGGTGCGGGCATAGGCGTTTGCAGCGAAACTCATCGATCGGCGGCTCCCCCCGCGGGCCGGCGGGCACGGAGCGCCTTTATTGCAGACCGGCGTTAACGACCTGTAAGCGCGCCGGTCACGCCGCCCGCTTCTTACCTTTCTTCTCGCGCCCCTGCCCCGGCGCGCTCTTGCCGGCGCGGGATCGATCGAGGACGAACTTGGCGTACTCGTCCATGTCACCGGCAAACGGTCTCACCGTGTTGTCGGCCGCGAGCCACAGGCGGTCGGCGACCAGCTCCATCAGCGAGCGGTCGTGGGTGATGAGGATGACCGCGCCCTCGTAATCGTTCAGCGCATCGAGCAGCGCCCGGCGGCTGTCGATGTCGAGGTGGTTGGTCGGCTCGTCGAGGATCAGGAGGTGGGGCGCCCGCATCGCCACGAGGTTGAGCAGCAGCCGCGCCCGCTCGCCGCCCGAGAGCGAATCGACCGTGGTCTCCTGCTTCTCGTAGGCGAGGCCGAAGCTCGCGAGCTTGCCGCGGCGCGCCGATTCGCTGTCCTCCGGGCGCTCGCGCCGGATGATCGCGAGCGGCGTGTCCTTTGGGTCCATCGCCTCGATCTGGTGCTGGTGGAACCAGCCGACCTGCACTCGGCCTTCGCGTGTCATCCGCCCCGAGCGGATGTCGAGGGCGCCGGCGGCCATCTTGGCGAAGGTCGACTTGCCGGCACCGTTGACGCCGAGCAGGCCAATGCGGTCGTCGATGTCGAGGGTCAGGTTCAGGTCGCGCAGGATCGCTGGGTCGTCGCCGTAGCCGACCTCGACGTCGGTGAGATGCATCAGCGGCGGCGCCAGCGGGCGCTTCGGCGACGGCAGGCGGAACGGCGCCACGTGCTCCTCGATCGTCGTCGCGATCGGTTCGAGCTTGGCCAGGCGCTTGACCCGTGACTGCGCCTGCGCCGCCTTCGAAGCCTTCGCCTTGAAGCGGTCGATGAAGCTCTGAAGATGGGCGCGCTCGGCGTCCTGCTTGGCCTTGGCCGAGAGCTGGAGCCGGGCCTTCTCGGCGCGGCGCCGCTCGAAGTCGTCGTAGCCGCCGGCGTAGAGTTCGAGTTGCCCGTTGGCGACGTGCAGGATCGAATCGACGGAGTTGTTCAGCAGCTCGCGGTCGTGGCTGATGATCAGCGCCGAATGCGGATAGCGCTTCAGCCGCGCCTCCAGCCACAGCGCGCCTTCGAGGTCGAGGTAGTTCGTCGGCTCGTCGAGCAGCAGCACATCGGGGGCGGTAAACAACGCCGCCGCCAGCGCGACCCGCATGCGCCAGCCGCCGGAGAACTCGGACATGGGCCGCTCGAGGTCGGCCACCGAGAAGCCGAGGCCCGCCAGGATCTCGCCGGCGCGGGCCGGCGCCCGGTCGGCATCGATCTCGATCAGCCGGCCGTAGATCTCGCCCATGCGCTCGGGCTCGGCGGTCTCGAGCTCGGCGTAGAGGGCGTCGCGCTCGACGTCGGCGGCGAGGATCGTGTCGATCAGGCTGACCGGCGTCGCCGGATGCTCCTGATCGACGGCGCCGATGCGCGCGGTCTTGGGCAGGAACACCGTACCAGAATCCGGCTGGAACTCGCCCAGCACGATCTTGAACAGGGTCGACTTGCCGACGCCGTTGCGCCCGACGATCCCGACCTTGGCGCCGGGCGGGATCGCCACGCTAGCCTTCGTGAAGAAGCGCCGCCCCCACATGTTGAAGGTCAGGTCATCGATCTGCAGCATGATAGGGGTCACGGGGTGGGAGCGGAGGCGCTCCTCACTCCCTACCGCACTGCAGCAAATAGTGCGAGCGACGCGGCCCTACCGTGTGGCGGCGGTGGCGATCGCCTTCGTCAGGGGCGCGGCCGGCACCGTGTTCTCCCAGAAGCGCCCGGTCTTCGCGCGCTCGAAGCCGGCTTCGTAGAGGTTGCGCATGTAGGCGGTGTCGAAGCCGTCCGGCGTGGCGAGCTTAGGCCCGTCCTCCGGGATGTAGGTGAGGTTGAAGCCGATGCCGTTCTCGCGGGCGAAGGCGTACGTTGCGGCCAACGTCTGGCGGCTGCGCGCACGGCTCGCGGTGGTGAAGGAGCGCCCGACGATCGACAGGGTGTTGTTCTGCGTCACGTCGAATTCCGGCTCCAGGCGGCCGTTGATGATGACGTAGATCCGCCCCCGCTGCCCGGTTTGCAGGCGCTTGTCGCGGAGCAGCAGGGCCTGCGGCAGGGTGAAGACCGGCGTGACCACGGAGCCGTCGACATGCAGCTCCTGGAAGGCGCGCCCGTCGGCCTGCACGTCGATGAGCTGGGGCGGGAACACCGCCGGGATGCTCGCCGACGCGGTGAGCACGTCGCGGAACAGGTCGACCGCGTTCGGCGCGCCGCTCGCGGCGATGGCGCCCATGTTCCAGATCGTGGCGCGCTGGCTGTCGAGGTTCGTCGTCACCACCAGCAGGCGGCGGCCCTTGGCGTGCTCGGCGGCGATGGCCGCGAGCAGGTCGGCGTTGACGTAGCGGCCGACGAGGTCGCGCAGGCGCCCGTCGCCGAACAGGCCGGAGCCGAACAGCACGTTCACCACGCTCGGGCTCTGCACCAGGGTACCGGCGATGCCGCTGGTGTAGATGTCAGTGAGATAGGAATCGTACGAGGTGCCGAGGAACGCGAACGGCGCGATCAGCGATCCCGTGCTGACGCCCGACACCAGCGAGAATTCCGGCCGCGTGCCCGAAGCCGACCAGCCGTTGAGCACGCCGGCCCCGTAGGCGCCGTCCCCGCCGCCGCCGGACAGGGCGAGATAGCTGAAGCCCTGGCGCTTGTTCTGGGGGGTTGCGGCCATCTCGGTGAAGGTCTCGACCGAGGCGTCGGAAAACACGCGCGCGCCGGGGATGCCTGGCACGCCGGCCACCGCCGCCTCGGCGGCCGTGTACGGAATCCTCGGCACCGAGGAGCAGGCGGCAAGCTGAGCCGCAAAAGCGAGCACGAGGCACTCGCGCAGCCAACCATATCGACGCGACATCGTCAAAAAACCCCAAGCCCGACGAGCGCCGTCACGGCAAGCGAACGAGCTTGGCCATAGTACCGTTCCTGGCCTTCGGCGGCAATGGAACCGTACGCCCACAGGTGGTGCACCAGGGTCACACGCGTGCCGTCCGGAACGCCTGGGTTCCCGTGCGGACATTGGTCGGTGGACAGCCTTCGCTCCGGTTCCCGCGCCCTTGCATCGGCGGAGAACGGTCCTGTAGGTTGACTGCGTCGCCGGATGCCTCAGGGGGGTACGGCGTCATGACCAGCGGCGCGCACGACGGGCTTCGCGCCGGCCTTGTCCCGAGCTTCGGGAGCGGCCGGATCGCGAGGACAGGTCGCGTCCGATCCGCGCCTTCACTGCCGGGGATCGAGGCAGCCCGCGGGTTCAGATCGGGAGGGGCGAGACCATGGATACCATCTTGAGTTGGACGGACGAGCGGGTGACGCTGCTGCGCCAGCTGTGGGAAGACGGCCAGAGCGCGAGCAAGATCGCGGCGCAGCTCGGCGGCGTCACCCGCAACGCGGTGATCGGCAAGGTGCACCGGCTCGGGCTGTCCGGCCGCGTGTTGAAGCCGGTCGAGGATGCGACGGCCGCCCGGCGCAAGCCCGCCCAGGAGGTCGAGATCGAGACGGCCATCGCCGTGGTCGAGGTCGAGGCGCCCGAGCCAGTAGCGATCCTTTCGCACCGGCTCGCACCGGACTTCCCCGTCCCGGCCGCCAAGCCCGAGCCCGTGGCGCTCGCCGCCTCGCAGCGGGTGACGATCATGGACCTCCGGGAATCGATGTGCCGTTGGCCGATCGGCGACCCGACCACGCCGGAATTCGGATTCTGCGGCGCGCGCTCGATCACCGGCCTGCCCTACTGCACGCACCACGCCCAGATCGCCTATCAGCCGGCGGCCGAGCGCAAGCGCGACCGCCGCGTGGCCGGCTTCCGCTAAGAGACCTCAGGGGCCGAGAAGGTCGATCAGGTAGGGGATCAGCGGCTCGTCGGCCGGCGGCATGGCGAGGTCGCGGAGGTCGCGCGGGCGCACCCACTTGATCGCCTGCCCCTCGAGCGAGCGCGGCGTGCCGTTCCAGCGACGGCAGACGTAGAGCGGCATCAGAAGGTGGAAGTCCGGGTAGGCGTGGCTCGCGAAGGTGAGCGGCGCCAGGCACGGTTCCTCGACGCGGATGTCGATCTCCTCGGCGAGCTCGCGGATGAGCGTCGCCTCGGGGCGCTCGCCCGGCTCGACCTTGCCGCCTGGGAACTCCCAAAGCCCCGCCAGCTTCTTGCCGGGCGGACGCTCGCTGACGAGCACGCGGCCATCGTGGTCGACAAGCGCCACGGCGACGACGAGGAGCAGGCGCACCGGCGCAGGCACGGCGGTGCTCATCGGCCGATCGCAAAGGTGGTGGTGACCTCGGCCGAACTGCTGATCGTCCCTGCTTCGATCGGGACGCGCTTCGGCGATGCCACAGCGCGGCTCGCCTGAAGTCCCATCGGGACGGACGTGCGGTTCGCGACGAGCGAGCAGAGGCTGCCCAGCCGCGCGCCGACGGCTTCGGCGAGCGCCGCAGCCTGCGTGCGGGCAGTGCGCGCCGCGTCGACCTGCAAGGCCGCCTCGACGCGGTCGGGATCGGTCAGCCCGAAGCCGATGGAATCGATCCGGTTGGCCCCCGCTTCGAGCGATCGTCGCAGCAGGTCGCCGAGGCGGCTCATATCGGCGAGCCGCAGGGTGACGCGGTTCGACGCCCGGTAGCCGTCGGGCTCGTCCTGGCTCGTGCCGTTCGGTCGGGTGATCGTGCGGGTAGCAGGCTCGAGCACGACCGCGGCGGTGCCGATGTCGCCGACCGGGATGCCGACCTCGCGGCCGAGCGCGACGACGCCGGCCACGCCCTTAGAGGTCGCGTCGAGGGCCGCGGCGGCGTTGCCCGCCCGCGCCTCGACGCCGACCGTCACCTCGGCGAAGTCCGGCGCCCGCGTCGTCTGAGCCCGGCCGGTGACGGTGATGCCGCGACGGCAGGCGTCGTCGTCGGCATGCGCCGGCAGCGCCGCGACGACGGGCAGGATAATGAGTGCAGTGGCGACGCGCCTCACGAGCGGTAATCCCCGTTGATCTCGATGTAGCCCTTGGTGAGGTCGCAGGTCCAAACCCGGGCCTTGCCGGCTCCGAGGCCGAGGTCGACCCGGACGACGACATCGGATTTGCGCATCACCGCGCTCGCAGCGTCCTCGCTGTAATCCGGGTCACGCGCCCCGGCGACGGCGACGCGCACGTCGCCGAACCAGATCGCAAGGCGGTCGCGGTCGGCGGGCTCGCCGGCCTTGCCGACGGCCATCACAACGCGGCCCCAGTTGGCGTCCTCGCCGGCGACCGCGGTCTTGACCAGCGGTGAGTTGGCGATCGACATCGCGATGCGGTGCGCCGAGGCGTCGCTCTCGGCGCCGCCGACCTCCACGGTGACGAACTTGCGCGCGCCCTCGCCGTCCTTGGCGACGAGCTGCGCCAGCTCGATCAGCAGGTCGTCCAAGGCCGCGCGAAAGCCTGCGAGCCGCGGGTCCGCCGCGTCCGAGACCGGGACCGTGGCGGCGGCACCGGTGGCGAACAGCATCAGCGTGTCGGAGGTCGAGGTGTCGCCGTCCACGGTCACGCAGTTGAAGCTCTTGTCCGCGCCCGCCGTCAGCATCGCCTGAAGCACCGGCTGCGGCAGCGCCGCGTCGGTGAACACGAAAGCGAGCATCGTCGCCATGTCGGGCGCGATCATGCCGGCGCCCTTGGCGATGCCGTTGATCGTCACCGCCACGCCGTCGATCTCGGCCGTGCGGCTCGCGGATTTCGGGAAGGTGTCGGTGGTCATGATCGCCCGGGCGGCGGCGTCCCAGGCCTCGGCTCCCGCGGCCGTGCGGGCAGCGCACTCGGCCAGCACGCCCTCGAACTTGGTCGCATCGAGGGGTTCCCCGATGACGCCGGTGGAGGCGACGAAGACCTCGCCCTCGGTGCAACCGGCGGCGGCGGCGGCGATCCGCGCCGTCAGCGCCACCGCGTCCCGTCCTCGCGACCCCGTGAACGCATTGGCGTTACCGGAGTTCACGACCAGCACCTGCGCCGAGCCGGCGGCAAGCGCCTCGCGGCACCAATCGACCGGCGCGGAGGGGCAGCGCGAGCGGGTAAACACGCCGGCGGCCGCGGTGCCGGCGTCGAGGCCGACATAAAGGACGTCGGTGCGGCCGGAATAGCGGATGCCGGCCTGGGCGGTGGCGAGCCCGACGCCGCGGATCGCTGGCAGGGTCGGCATTGAGGCCGGCGCGAGCGGGGAGACGGAGGGAGACTTTGCGGACGACATCGATACCCTCTCCATTCGATCGCGGCATCGCCGGCGACGGGGTCCTGTTGCCCCGCGAGCCCCGCAGCGGTCAACCGCCTGCCCGATCGGAGCGCATGCCCGCTTCCTGGGCGTGCCGGCTTGGGAATAAGGCGCAATCGCGGCGGGGGGCTTGCGCGACCGCGCCGTCCCGGCCTAGCATGCTGCGATGCAACGCGAACGCCGAGTCGAACGCGGAATGCCGCAAAACACCAGCGCACAAACGCTCGTGAACGCCCCCCAGCCCCCAGGCGGCTGTTATGGGGTCCAAGTCCTCGTCGCCGGCCGGCAGAAGCGCTGGCGGGATGAGGTATCCAATCAGATACGCCGCGCAGGCTATCAGGCCACGGCCTGTGACAGCGGTGTCGATGCCCTCACGGTTCTCGTCCTCGGGTTGCCGGTGGACGTGCTCGTCGCCGATGTCGGCCTCGAAGGCGACCTGTGCTGCTCGCGCCTCGCCGTCGAGGCCCGTGCCCTCCGGCCGGGTCTGCGCATCGTCCTGGCGAGCGACTACTATGAGGAGATGTCGGACGACGCCTCGCACCTCTTCCCGGACGCGATTCTGATTCCGCGCGACCTCCGCAACAACGCCGTCGCGAGCACCGTGCGCGAAGCGCTGGCGAGCCGGTCGGCCTGACGCCGGTTTAAGGCCACAGCACGTAGGCGATTAGCGCGAGGTTGCTCCAGCCGTGGAGCGCGATGCACGGCCACAGGCGGCCTGTGCGCCAGCGCAGCCAGCCGAGCATCAATGCCAGCGGCGCCAGCGAGACCGGGCGCGCCAAACCCCAGGCCGAGACGTGCGCCAGCGCGAAGACTAGTGCCGTGACGAGGATCGTCGCCGCGGGTGGCAGGAAGCGGCGGGCGGCGGCGAAGCCCTCGCCGCGCATCAGCATCTCCTCCGCGGCCGGCGCCAGCACCACGACGTAGCTGAGCCATACCGCGACGGCGGCAGGGCTCAGCATCGGCGAGAGCCGCACGCCGCTTCCGAAGGCGGCGCCGAACGCCTCGGCCGTCCCGGTGACCCAGGCGATGTGTACGATCGGCCAGAGCAGGAGGATCAGCAGCAGGGTGCGCGGCCGCATCCCGTTCGGGCGCTCGCGGTCCAGCGCCAGCCTGCGCCGCCAGGCGGACCCGTCGCGGCCAAGCGCCCCCGTCACGACGAGACCTGCCAAGAAGACTTGGCGGAGCACATCGACGGCGAGTTCGCGCCAGACGAGCTCGGTGGCGCCGACATAGGGACGCCGCACCGCGTCGAGGAACGGGTCGATCCCGGCGAGCAGGTCGGCGCCCACCCGCACCGCGGCCAGCGACATCAGGCTGGCCACCGCGAGGTAGAGCAGGAGCATCCCGACCAGGACGACGAGGTTCAGGGCGAGGCGCCCGGCCGCGACCCATCGCCGGCCCGGTTCGGACGGTGCGGCGGCGTCGACGGGCAGGGCGCCATGATCGGGCTTCAAAACCGCGGCGATCCCCTCTATGTTCTCTCGTCCGGTCGAAAGGCCGGAATGGCGACGAACGCTCTTGGCGACGCGCCGGTCACTTCGAACCTATCGGATCCGCTTCGTCCACCGTAGCCCCCTGCCATCGGACACGATGGCGCTGCCGGGCCGGACGACCGGGCAGGTCCGCCGGCGCGGTGGTCGGCAGGGTGTCGCGACGGCGCACGTCGGCCGCTCGGTATCCCGGCCTCCGGCGACGGAAGCCGCCTTCCTTTCTCATCCGATCCGGTACGCGTCCCGCGCGACAGGTCGTCGGGCAGACCGCACAGAGCGACCGAAGATGGCAGACGACCTGATCCGCTACGATCTCCTGGTCCAGGACGCCCTCCGGGGCGTCGTGCGCAAGGTGCTGACCGACGCCGCCCGCGAGGGCTTGGCGGGCGAGCACCACTTCTACGTCTCCTTCCGCACCGAGGCCCCGGGCGTGCGGATGTCGCAGGCACTGCGCGAGAAGTATCCGCAGGACATGACGATCGTCCTCCAGCACCAGTTCTGGGATCTCGGCGTCACCGAGCACAGCTTCGAGGTCGGGCTGTCGTTCTCGGGCGTGCCCGAGCGTCTTCTGGTGCCGTTCGATGCCCTGTCGGGGTTCTTCGACCCGTCGGTCCAGTTCGGCCTCAAGTTCGACCTGAACGAAACCGCCGAGGTCGCCGGCGAGGACGCGGCGCCGAGCGCCGCGAAGGCCGGCCCGCGCGGCGCGGCCTCCGAGCCCACCGAGATGAAGCCGAAAGCCGGAACCGGGATCGCCGCGATCGGCAGCAACGTCCCGAAGGTCATCCCCGCCCTCCCCGCGGCGCAGAACGCCAGCAAGGCGGACGAGAAGGAGCCGCGTGTCGCCGCCAAGGCCGCGAAGAAGGACGGCGACGGTGGCGAGGCGAGCGCCGAGGTCGTCAGCCTCGACGCGTTCCGCAAGAAGAGCTGAGCTGCATCGCTCCACCTGGGACCTCGCCCCTCGGGGCTTTCGCGAGGCGGAAGCTTCGAAGACGCAGTCGTGAACGGGAGCGGCGGTTCAAACATCCGGCAAGCGAACAAAAAAAGGCCGGCGCTTGGTGGCGCCGGCCTTTTCTCGGAGCGGCGACATCCACCTTTCGGCCGACGTCCCGTTTTATTGGTCGGAGTAGCAGGACTTGAACCTGCGACCCCCTGTCCCCCAGACAGGTGCGCTACCGGGCTGCGCTATACTCCGTCACGTCCGCTCCGTCGGGCCGTTCGAGCACCGACACCCCGAAGGGTCCGCGGGTCTTAGCTTTCCGCTCCGGGGCACGCAAGCCCCGTTCCTGCGCTTCGCCGAAACAGCATGCTAGGCCGCAGCGGGCGCAGGCGAAGAAGCCTCTTGCGCGATGCCGGCCGGATCGGACACGACGCGGTGCAGCGCAGGGAGGTCGGCGGTGGCGGTCTATTTCACGAGCGACACCCATTTCGGCGATCCGCGCATCCTGCGGCTCGATCGCCGGCCCTTCGCCGACCTCGCGACGCACGACGCCGCGTTGATCGCGAACTGGAATCGGGTCGTCGGCGCCGACGATAGCGTCTGGCATCTCGGCGACTTCGCCCTCGGACCGCCGCGGGAGCGAGTCCACGCGATCCTCGCCGGCCTTCACGGCGTGAAGCACCTGATCGTCGGCAACAACGACGGCCCCGACACCCTCGACGCGCCGGGCTGGGCCTCGATCGCGCATTACGCGGAGATCGCGGTGGAGGGTCGCGGCTTGGTGCTGTGCCATTACGCCTTCCGGACCTGGAACGGCATCGGCCGCGGCGTGCTCAACCTGCACGGCCATTCCCACGGGCAGCTGCGCACTGCGCCCAAACAGTACGATGTCGGCGTTGACGCCCAGGGGTTCGTGCCGGTGGACCTTGCCGCGATCCTGATTTCGCGCCGCAGCCGCAGCGCAGCGAAAGCGGAACCATCGGTCTAGCTCCGCCGTTGTGCGCTCATACCGGCGGTTGAAAGACACCGGTCGAATACTTCGCCTCTTCCAGCGTACTGCTTACGTGATTGTCTTCACGGTGGCCCATGACCCGATCTGACACACCGATGCTGGCCGTGTTCGGCCTGGTCCTCTCCCTCGCCCCGGCGTTCGCGGCGCCGGCGTGCCTCGAGGCTCGCGCCAAGATCGACGAGGCTTCGGCCCTTCGCTACCAGGCGAGGCAGGAAGCCCGGCTCGGAAACCACGACCGCGTCTGCGACACGCTCGACGAGGTCGGCGACCGCTACAACGACGCCCGCGACGGCTTCGAGGATTGCGGCGCCGGCGTTGTTGCGATCGATCTTCGCACCGAGTTGCGAAACCTTCGCATCGCCAAACGCGTAAACCGCTGCGACTGACCGGGTGCGCGCCCGCACCGCAAAGCCTCTTCGTTCCCACCATCGTCACATCGAGCGCGACGCTGCACGTCGCCGACAGGGCCAGCCGCCATGACCACCGAGACCCAGACCGTTGCCGTCCCGACCGGTCCCTCCTTCGCCGCCGCGCTCTGCGGGTTCCTGAGCACCACCGCCGCGACGACCATGCTCATGTTCCTGCTGAGCAGCGTCTGAGCCGGACGGACATGCTCAAGGCGCGACGGACCAGAACCGGCGCCGATTGAAGAGCATCTCCTGCGTGCCGATGGTCGGCGCGGCCGCCACGGGCGGCGGGCATGCCGGCTCCGCCCGTGGCGGAGCCGCCATCAGGGTCATCGGCGTGGCGGGGAACAGGCCAAGCCGCTGCTGGATGTCCGGGTTGCGTGCGCCGGCGATCGCGGCGATGCCGACGATCAACGCCCCGGCCACAGCTCCCAGAACGAAGTTCATCATCCCACACGATTCCCGCGGTCCGACCCACCCACGGCCCGCACGCCGCGTGTGATCGCGCAAGCCGGCGGCATTGCGGCGGGATCGGCCGTCGTCTCTTGGCAGCGATCACTCCATGCGCCGATCGGCCCCTGGATGAACACCTCACGCGGAGGTGGTGCCCCTTCCGTCATGGCACTGGCCACGCCATATTTCTCCCATGGCAATACCGAAGAAGCCCCGGCACGTCTCAGCGACCGGAAAGGCCGACCGGCCGGACGTTCAGCCGCTCGACCCGTTCCTGGCGCAGCTGCTGAGTCCCGCCCTCGCCCGCAGGCCCCAGATCCAGTCCGAGCGGCAGGCGGAGCTTCCGCGGCCGGGCCAGCGCAAGCCAGCCAAGGCGAAGCCGGCTCCGAAGACTGAAGCGAGAGAACCCACCGGCTTCGGCGAAGCGCCGCAGCGCGGCTTCACCACCGCACCCGGTGCCGAGATCGATCCGGCTCTTGCGCAGGCGCTCGGCCTGACCCCGCCCGAAGACGGGCCGGCGCCGGAAGGCGCACCGGACCAATCATCGCTGGCCTCCGACGGCGTCTCGGCGACGGTGGATGCCCTGCAGCGGTTGCTCGAAGAGGGCAACCCGCTGTTCAAGAACGGGGAGACTTGGGTTCCGCACCGGCCGGACCGGCCGGCGAAGTCCGAGGGCGGCAAGCCGTTCCGCCTCGAATCCGAGTTCACGCCGGCGGGCGACCAGCCCACCGCCATCGCCGAGCTCGTGAAGGGCGTGAAAGCCAATGAGCGCGACCAGGTGCTGCTCGGCGTGACCGGCTCGGGCAAGACCTTCACGATGGCGAAGATCATCGAGGAGACTCAGCGACCGGCCCTGATCCTCGCGCCGAACAAGACGCTGGCGGCGCAGCTTTACGGCGAGTTCAAGAGCTTCTTCCCCGACAACGCAGTGGAATATTTCGTCTCCTACTACGACTACTACCAGCCCGAGGCCTACGTGCCGCGCTCGGACACCTTCATCGAGAAGGAATCGTCGATCAACGAGCAGATCGACCGGATGCGGCACTCGGCGACCCGGGCGCTGCTCGAGCGCGACGACGTCATCATCGTCGCGTCGGTCTCGTGCATCTACGGCATCGGCTCGGTCGAGACCTACACGGCGATGTCGTTCACGGTGACGTTGGGCGAGAAGATCGAGCAGCGCCAGCTCGTCGCCGACCTCGTGGCGCTGCAGTACAAGCGCATCCAGTCAGACTTCGCCCGCGGCACCTTCAGGGTGCGCGGCGACGTGATCGAGCTGTGGCCGGCTCACTTGGAGGACCGCGGCTGGCGCATCGGCCTGTTCGGCGACGAGATCGAGGGGATCGTCGAGTTCGACCCGCTCACAGGCAAGAAGATCAACGAGCTGAAGTTCGTGAAGGTCTACGCCAACTCGCACTACGTCACGCCGCGACCGACGCTGCAGCAGGCGATCAAGGGGATCAAGAACGAGCTCAACGGCCGCGTCGAGGAGCTGACCAAGATGGGCCGTCTGATCGAGGCCCAGCGCATCGAGCAGCGCTGCACATTCGACATCGAGATGATCGAGGCGACGGGCGCCTGCAACGGCATCGAGAACTATTCGCGCTACCTCACCGGCCGCAAGCCCGGCGAGCCGCCGCCGACCCTGTTCGAGTACCTGCCCGACAACGCGTTGGTCTTCGCCGACGAGAGCCACGTCACCGTTCCGCAGATCGGCGGCATGTACCGGGGTGACTTCCGCCGGAAGGCGACGCTCGCCGAATACGGCTTCCGCCTGCCCTCCTGCCTCGACAACCGTCCGCTGCGATTCGAGGAATGGGACGCGATGCGGCCGCAGACGGTCAACGTCTCAGCCACGCCCGGCAAGTGGGAAATGGAGCAGACCGGCGGCGTCTTCGCCGAGCAGGTGATCCGCCCCACCGGCCTCGTCGACCCGGTGATCGAAATCCGCCCGGCGCGGAGCCAGGTCGACGACCTGCTCGGCGAGGTGCGCGAGGTTGCGCTCGCTGGCTACCGCACCCTCGTCACCACGCTGACCAAGCGCATGGCCGAGGACCTGACCGAGTACCTACACGAGAACTCGGTTCGCGTGCGCTACATGCACTCCGACATCGACACGCTGGAGCGCATCGAGATCATCCGCGACCTGCGGCTCGGCGCCTTCGACGTGCTGATCGGCATCAACCTGCTGCGTGAGGGCCTCGACATCCCAGAATGCGCATTGGTCTGCATCCTCGATGCCGACAAGGAAGGCTTCCTGCGCTCCGAGACCTCGCTGGTGCAGACCATCGGCCGCGCCGCCCGCAACGCCGACGCGCGCTGCATCCTCTACGCCGACCATATCACCGGCTCGATGGAACGGGCGATGGCCGAGACCGAGCGCAGGCGGCAAAAGCAGCTCGCCTACAATCTCGAGCACGGCATCACGCCCCAGAGCGTGAAGCGCGGGATCAGCGACATCCTCAGCAGCGTGTTCGAGCGCGACCGCGTCCAGGTCGACACCGGGATGGCGGAGATCACCGTCGGCCACAACCTCAAGGCAGTGATGGCCGACCTGGAGAAGCGGATGCGCACCGCCGCCGCCGACCTCGACTTCGAGGAGGCCGCACGCCTGCGCGACGAGCTGAAGCGCCTCCAGGCGACGGAGCTGATGATCTCCGACGACCCGATGGCGCGGCAGGCCGACGTGGAGCGGGACGCCGGCAAGTACGGCCGCAGGGCGCCGCGCGGCTCCGGCACGCGCATTTCGAAGCCGACCCTGGACAACATGGGGCCGGGCACCGACCGCGAGCTGCCGGCGAACGCCGTCGCCTGGACCGAGCGGCCGAAGCCGCGCTCGACCCAGGGGCTCGGCGGCCAGAAGCCGAAATACAAGGGTGGCGGCGGCCGGCGCTGAACGCGCCGGTCGCAGGTCCGGACGCGACCTCGACAAGCCGATCGTTTTTAAGTGGAGGCTTGGGTCGGGCACCCGCGGCTGCATCCGATACACGCCTGCGGCCGACACGAAAAAAACAACCGCGGGTTGTATTTTCAAACTCTCGTTAAGCATTCGCGCTCAGATTGCATGAGCCATGCAATGGGTCTCTCGCGTTGTGTTTTACGACGCGATGCAGCCTCCCGGCATGGGTCCCAGTCGGAGTGCTCCCATGTCTCGTCGCCAGAACCGCGCCTCCGCGCGTCCGTCCACGCTCGCGCAGGGTCGCGCCGCCCTTCGCCCGCACGACGTCATCGCGATTCCGATGCTGAGTGGGGTGCTTCTCCTGGGCACCTCCGGCTTGGCCCAGGCCCAGCTCCTGCGCGGAACGCTCGATACGGTGACCTCCGTGGTGAACGGAACCACCGGGAGCTTGGCGACCGTTGATGCAACGCTCGGTGGTGGTTCCCTCGCCACCGTCGGAGCGACCGTCGGTGGTGGCAGCGTCGCCAATGTCGGAGCCACCGTCGGCGGTAGCTCGGTCGCCGATGTCGGCGCAACGGTCGGCGGCGGCACCCTGGTCGACGTGGGCGCGACCGTCGGCGGAGGAACTGTCGCAAGCGTCGGGGCGACGGTCGGCGGGGGCTCCATCGCCGGCGTCGGCGTGACCATCGGCGGCGGCACTGGAACCGGCACCGGCGGCACGGGGGGCGGAACCGCCTGCAATCCATGCACCGGTGGAGCGGGCACAGGCGGTGGCACTGGCACCGGCGCTGGCGGAACCGGCGCCGGCGGGACCTACGACCCTACCCGCGTCGCGTTGTTCGAGCTGCGGCTGTCGAACGTCGAGAAGCTGCCGATCCGCGGTAACAACACCAGCTCGTTCCCGCTTCCGGCCGCAGGCGGCGCGGACGCGCTCGCGGCCGGCTATGGTGCTTCCGCCGGGGGGGGCAGCGCGACGGCGCTCGGGACGCAGGCGAACGCCGCCGGCGACGGGTCGATCGCCATCGGCCGCAGCGCCTCGGCGACACAAGCCAACGCGATCGCCATCGGCCCCGGCGCCCGGACCACCCGCGCGAACCAGGTCGCGATCGGCAACGGCTCAAATACCTATACGCTCGGCGGGATCGGGTCGGCCCAGAGCGCCGCGGCCCAGTCCGGCGAGACGCGGTTCGTCACCTCGGACACCGCAGGAAACCTCGCCACCTCGGGCTACGGCCCTAGCACGATCGCCGGCCTCGGCTCCCGCCTCGACTCGGCGGAGGGGCGGCTCGGCGGAGTCGAGGCCCGCGTCGGCACCCTCGAATCGCGCACCAACGCCCTATCGCAGTATAGCACCGAGACGCGTCGCGAGGCCCGCCAGGGCGTCGCCACCGCGCTGGCGATGCCGACCGCCTCGATGCCCTCGGCCCCCGGCCGCACCACTTGGGTGCTGAACAGCGCGACCTACCGCGGCGAGTGGGCCGGCGGCGCGGCGCTCTCTCACCGTCTGCCGACTGCGGTCCCGCTGGCGATCAACGTCGGCTACGCCTACGGCGGAGACGGCGGCCACGGGGTGCGAGCCGGTCTTGGCGGCGAATTCTGAGCGCCCGCGGCCCTGCCGTAATCAGCCCATCGCGCGCTTGATGAAGCGGTCGTCGAAAGTGGTCGCAAGGTCGATCTGCGCACTCTGCATCTCCGCGTCCAGCGTCCGCACCAGGTCGAGGACGCTGGTCATGCCCTCCTGGGTCGGGATGCCGGTGCGCGAGTAGCTTTCGAGCGACTTGCCCACCGCTTGGACGTAGAGCGCCCGGTCGCCGAACTGGTAGGTGGCGGGCACGAGGTCGGCGATCGCCTCGGGCGAGGCTGTGGCAAGCCACTTGAGCGCCTTGGCGAAAGCGTTGACCACCCGCTGCATCGCCGCCGGGTGGTGCTCGATCCAATCCTGCTTGGTGTAGACCACCGCCGCCGGGTTCGGTCCGCCGAAAAGGGCGCGGGTCCCGGCCTCGGTGCGGGTGTCGACGAGGATCTGGATGTCGCCGTCGGCCTCCAGCTTGGCGATGACCGGGTCGAGGTGGGCGATCGCGTCGATCTCGCCGCGCTTGATCGCGGCGACGGCGCCGGCCCCGCCGCCGATGCCGATGAGCGGCGCGTCGGTGGCCTTCAGCCCGGCCTTGATCATCGCGAACTGCACCGCGAGCGCCGTGGACGAGCCCGGCGCGGTCACGCCGACCTTCCGGCCCTTGAAGTCGGCGACGGACTTCACCGTGCCGGCGAGGTCCTTGCGCACGGCGATGACGATCGCCGGCAGGCGACCGAGTTCGCACACGGCGCGGACGTCCTGACCCTTGGCCTGCATGCGGATCGTGTGCTCGTAGGCCCCGGTGACGACGTCGACCGAGCCGCCGACCAGCGCCTGCAGCGAGCGGGCGCCACCGCCGAAATCGGAGATCTCGGCCTCGACGCCCTCCTCCGCGAAGTAGCCCTTCCGCTCGGCAACCGTCAGCGGCAGGTAGTAGAGCAGCGGCTTGCCGCCGACCCCGATCCGCACCTTCACGGTGTCGGCTTGCGCGTCCCTGCAAGCGGCGAGCACCGCGGCGGATCCGGCGAGGAATGAGCGGCGGTGCATCGCAAACGTCCTTTCAGTTCCGTCCCTGCGGGCCGCGCGGGCGCCAGGCCAGGAGGCGGTTCTCGGCCAGGGTGACGAGGGCGTCGATCAGGACGACGAACACGGTGAGGATCAGCATCCCGGCGAAGACGCCCGTCACGTCGAACACGCTCTCGGCCTCGTGGATCTTGTAGCCGAGCCCGGCCGACGCGCCGAGATATTCGCCGACCACCGCCCCGACCAGCGCGAAGCCCACCGCGGTGTGGAGCGAGGAGAACATCCAGGTGAGCGCCGACGGCCAGTAGACGTGGCGCAGCAGCCCGCGCTCGCTCATCCCGAGCATGCGGGCGTTGTCGCGTACCATCGGGCTGACCTCGCGCACCCCCTGGTAGACGTTGAAGAACACGATGAAAAACACCAACGTGAACCCGAGGGCCACCTTGGACCAGATGCCGAGGCCGAACCACAGAGCGAAGATCGGTGCCAGCACCACCCGCGGCAGGGCGTTGGCCGCCTTGATGTAGGGGTCGAACACCGCGGCCAGCAACGCGTTGCGCGCGAACAGGAAGCCGAAGGCGATGCCGCCCGCAGCCCCGAACGCGAAGGCCAGCACCGTCTCCTGCAGAGTGATCGCGATGTGGCCCCAGATCTCGGGCGACGTGATCTCGGTCCAGGTCCGCGCCAACACCGCGCCGGGAGTCGAGAAGAAGAACTGGATCTGCCGCGGCTGGCCGAGCACTGGGTAGACGGTGAGCACGTGCCAAATCGCGAAGCCCGCTACCCCGACGAGGATCTGGAGCGCGAGCAGGCCGAAACGGTTCACCGGCGGGTCTCCGAAGGGTGAGGCGTCATGCCGGCCCGTTCGCGTAGGCGCGCGAGACCTCGACGCGCAGGCAAGACCAGATCCGCTGGTAGAGCGCGTGGAACTGCGGGTCGAGGCGGATCTCGGCGATGTCCCTCGGCCTAGTCAGGGCGACGGGGAAGTCGCCGACGACCCGCGCCGCCGGCCCGGCCGACAGCACCACGACCCGGTCCGCCAGGCCGATCGCCTCCTCCAGGTCGTGGGTGACGAACAGCACCGCCTTGCGGTCGGCGGCCCAGAGGTCGAGCAGCAGGTTACCCATGATCTGCCGGGTCTGCGCGTCGAGCGGCCCGAACGGCTCGTCCATCAGCAGGATCTCGGGGTCGCGGATCAGCACCTGAGCGAGGGCCACGCGCTTGCGCTGCCCCCCCGAGAGCGTGTGCGGATAGCGGTCGGCGAAGGTGGCGAGGCCGACGCGCCCGAGCCACTCGCCCGCCCCTGCGCGGGCCGCGGCGCGGGGGACGCCCTTCGGCTCGAGGGCGACGGCGACGTTGTCGAGCGCGGTCTTCCACGGCATCAGCGCATCGGACTGGAAAAGGTAGCCGGCCCGGCCGTTCAGGCCTCGCAGCGGCGCGCCGAACGCCGCGACGCGGCCGGACGCGGGCTTCAGCAAGCCGGCCGCGGCGTTAAGCAGGGTCGACTTGCCGGACCCGGTCGGGCCGACGACGGCGACGAACTCCCCGGGCGCGACCGCGAGGTCGATTCCCTCCACCGCGACGTAGCGCCGGCCGCCCTTCAGGGGGAACGCGATCGCGACGTCTTCGAAGTCGAGGGCGTTCGGTCTGCCGGTGGGCGAGAAGTCTCGATCGTCCACGCTCCCCTCCCCCGGCGCCCGCGCGGGATCCGGCAGGTCATCGGGTCTCGATAGAGGGGCCTAGGCGGCAGGCCAAGGGGTTGCGCTCTGACATCACTCGCAACCTTCCATGCCCCGCAGAGGGGAAGGGAAAGCGCCTGCGCTGCGGACGCCTCCTCAGCGCGCCCCGCGGTGCAGGTCGCCGTCGATCAGCAGTGCGCTCTTGTTGTCGAGGCGCGTGCGATAGACCTGCAGATTCTCCATCACCCGCTGGACGTAGTTGCGGGTCTCGGTGAACGGGATGCGTTCGACCCAGTCGATCGCGTCCACGTCGCCCTTGCGTGGGTCGCCGTAGGCGTCGATCCACTTCTTCACGTTGCCGCCGCCGGCATTGTACGAGGCGAAGGCGAGGATGTACGAGCCGCGCCAATCCTCCATCAGCTCGCCGAGATGAGCCTGGCCGAGGCGCGCGCTGTAGATCGCGTCGGTGCCGAGCCGCTCAGGATCGTAGGCCGCAGAGACCCGGCGGGCGGTTCGCTGGGCGGTGGCCGGCATCATCTGCATCAGGCCGCGGGCGCCGACGCCGGACTGGGCGCGGGGGTCGAACTGGCTCTCCTGGCGCGCGATGGCGAACACCATCGCCTTCTCGACCAGTGGCACCGAGCCGAACGCCTCGTAGGTCGGGATGCCGATGGTGGGGTAGGCGTGGGCGTCCAGCGGCAGCCCGCGCTGGACCGCGAGCTTGCCGACGGCGACGAGGGCGCGGGCGTCCTTCATCTCGACGGCGAGGTCGCCGAGCGCCTGCACCTCGCGGGCATCCGTCAGGCGCTGCGCGGTGTCGATGTAGAGCGGCAGCGCCATCTCCTTCAGCGAAGCCGCCGCCAGCAGGCGCAGGGCACGGATGCAGAGCCGGTCGTCGAAGGCGGCGCGCGCAGGGCCGTCGAGATCGGCCGGCGCGCGGAGCGCGAGGCTTGTCTGGCCGAGCTTGGCCCGAGCGAGTTGCCCGTAATAGGCGATCGGCTGCAGCGCGGCGGTCTCATAGAATCCCTTGGCCGACTCGGCCTGCCCGAGGGCGTCCGCCGCCCGGCCCTGCCAGTAGGCGGCGCGGGCAATCGAGATCGGCGTCTCGGCGATGCCGGCGGCCAGCGCGAAGTGGCGGGCGGCGGCCTCGGGGTCGCCGCCGAAGCGCAGGGCGATCCAGCCGGCGTGGAACTCGGCCTCGATCCGCTTCTCCACCGTGCGGGCCGGGTTGGCGCTCGCCACCGCGTAGGCGGTCTTGGCGTCGCCGAGATCGATCAGCTTGCGCGCGACGATGCGGCGCTCGACCCACCACTCGTCGCCATCGACGAGCACGTCGAGGTTGCTCGGCGCGGTCGCCAGCACGGCGGCCGCCTCGGCCGGCTTGTCGGCCCGGCGCAGGAACTGGGCGCGGGACAGGATGTACGAGCTGTCGTTGCGCAGGGACGGCGGCACCGCGGCTAGCGCCGAGGCCGCTCCCGAGCTCTTGTCCTCGACGGCCCGTCGCGCCCGCACCAGGCTGGCGTAGGCGCCGCCCGCGTAGGTCGCGGCCCGGCCGGCCGCCTCCCAGTCCTCCTTCAGCAGCGCGCGCTCCATGCGGTAGCGGTGGTCGATGCGGGTGAGCACGCCGGGGAAGGCGTCGGCGACCTTGCCTTCGAGCGAACGGCCGAAGGTCTCGGAGCGCCACAGGTCGCGCACGAGGTCGGCGGCGTCCCCGTCGAGGCCGTCCGCCTTGAAGGCGAGCGCCAGGGCGAACTTGCCGGGCGCGCTCGCCGGCCGGGAGGCGCCGAAGAAGGCGCGCACCGTCGCCGGGTTCTTGCGCTCGGTGAGCAGGGCCTCCTCGGCGCGACGCCGCAGCAGCGGGCCGGCTGGCCAATCCGGGTTGGCGCGGGTGAAGGCGACGGTGCGCTCGAAGCCGATGCCCGCGCCGGCGCGGATCGCGACCCATTCGAGTAGTGCCTTGGCGGCGGGGTCCGAGAAGCCGTCGCGCAGGCGGTCGCCGTCCGCGACTTTGCCCTTGCGGTAGAAGTCGATCGCCTGGCGCAGCTGGGCGACGTCGGTGTCGCCGACCCGCGCGATCGGGCCGAGGCCCGGCACCTCCGGCACGGGGGCGGCCGGCGTCACGGTGGCGTCCGGCAGCGGGAAGGCGACCGGCGCGTCGGGATCGGCGGAAGCGTAGGCCGCAGCGCCGGGCGGAAGCGCCTGCCCGGTGGCGAGCGGCTTCGACGGGCCGGCCTCGCTCGCGGTCTTGGGATCGAGCTTGAGCGCGTCGGCGGCGACCGGGTCGGGCGCGGCCTTCGCGCCCTCCACCTGGCTCGCGGGCGCGATGGCGTCGCTGGCGGGCGGCGTCGGCTGCGAGGCGGCCGGCGCCGGCGCGGCCGGCAAGTCCGCGGAGGGCAGGCCCGCGGAGGGGGCGGCAAGCGCCACGCCCGCGGTCAGCGCGAGGCCGAGGGCGACGATCTGCGAGCGTGTGAGGGACGCCATGGATGCGGTCACTCCCTGGGACCCGGTTTCGACGGATGCCGGCAAAGGACAGCCTCGGGCCGGAGCGTTAAGAACGCATTAACCGCGTGCGCGAAGGGTTTGCGCGGGGGGGGCGGAAGCCCTATGTCTGCGCCGCCCGCAACATGGCGCCGGACCACCGGCGACTGCCGGACCGGGCGAAGTGACCGGCTGGGACGCCCGAGATGACCGAGACCACTGCGCGCCGCCTGCGGGGCTCCATGACCGCACTGGTGACGCCGTTCCGCGACGGCGCCTTCGACGAGGCGGCGTTCCGAAAGTTCGTGGCTTGGCAGATCGAGCAGGGCAGCCACGGCCTGGTCCCGACCGGCACCACCGGCGAGAGCCCGACGCTCACCCACAGCGAGCACGACCGCGTGGTCGAATCCTGCATCGACGAGGCCGGCGGCCGCGTGCCGGTGATCGCCGGCGCCGGGTCGAACTCCACGACGGAGGCGGTCGAGCGGGCGCGGCACGCGGAGAAGGCGGGCGCCGACGCGGTGCTCGTGGTCACGCCCTACTACAACAAGCCGACGCAGAACGGGCTCTACGCCCACTTCAAGGCCGTCAACGACGCGGTCGGCATCCCGATCATCATCTACAACATTCCTCCGCGCTCCGTCGTCGACATGAGCGTCGAGACGATGGCGCGCCTGTTCGAACTCAAGAACATCGCCGGGGTGAAGGACGCGACCGCCAAGATCGATCGCGTCAGCCTTCAGCGCCAGGCCATGGGCGAGGGTTTCATCCAGCTTTCAGGCGAAGATGCGACCGCGCTCGGCTACAACGCCCACGGCGGCCACGGCTGCATCTCCGTGGTCTCGAACGTGGCGCCGAGGCTCTGCGCCGACTTACAGGAGGCGACGCTGTCCGGCGACTACGCCAAGGCGCTGCAGCTACAGGACCGGCTGCTACCGCTCCAGGTCGGGCTGTTCGCCGAATCGAACCCCTCCCCGGTGAAGTATGCCCTGGAGCGTCTCGGCCACATGAGCGCCGACGTGCGCCTGCCGCTGGTTCCGGTCTCGGACGAGACCAAGGCGATCGTCGACGCGGCCCTACGCCATGCCGGCCTCCTGGCCAGCTGACGCCGCGCACCAAAGAAACCGATGGCTCCCAAACCCGAACCGAACCGCCGCATCGTCGCCGACAACCGCGCCGCACGCTTCCACTATGCGATCGAGGACACCCTGGAGGCCGGTATCTCATTGACCGGCACCGAGGTGAAATCGCTGCGCAGCGGCCGCGCGACCATCGGCGAGGCCTATGCTGGGCCATCCGGCGGCGACCTGATGCTGTTCAACGCCTACATCCCGGAATACGTCCAGGCGAGCCGCTTCAACCACGAGACCAAGCGCCCGCGGCGCCTGCTGCTGCATCGCCGCCAGATCGACAAGTGGATCGGCGCGACGCAGCGCCAGGGCTACACGGTGGTGCCCTTGAAGATCTACTTCAACGAAAAGGGCCGTGCGAAGGTCGAGCTCGGCCTCGGCAAGGGCAAGCAGGCCCACGACAAGCGCGAGGCCAGCAAGGAGCGCGACTGGCAGCGCGATCGCGCTCGGATTTTACGCGACCGGGGGTAGGTCTCGGATCGCTGCACGCAGGCCGCCACGCCGGGCAACGGGAACACGGATCGCGCCAAAACCCCAACGCACCTCCCCTCCCCCTTTGCGGAGGAGGGAAGGCGCGGATGCCTCACGCAATGTTAGAGTTCGACGGTACGCCTGAGAGTGCGAGCCGTAACGCCGCTTCTCGCACGCCTCTCCCCTTGAGTCGGAGCGACGCCATGGATCCGAACCTTGCCCTGCCCGCCGACCTCCCCGCCCCGATCGACGACGGCGCGGCGGCGCATCTGGTCGAGATGCGCCTGCCCGACGTGTCGCTGGCCGCGACCGACGGGACTCGCGTTTCGCTGGCGAAGTGCGCCGGCCGCACGGTGGTCTTCGCCTATCCGCGCACCGGGGAGCCGGGGAAGCCGAACCTCGTGCCCGACTGGGATGCGATCCCCGGTGCGCGCGGCTGCACCCCGCAGGCCTGCGGCTTTCGCGATCTGCATGAGGATCTGAAGGCCCGGGGCGTCGCGCAGGTGCACGGGCTGTCGACGCAGACGAGCGCCTACCAGCGCGAGGCGGTGGAGCGCTTGCAACTGCCATTCACGCTGCTGTCGGACGCGTCCCGCGCCTACGCCATGGCGGTGCGCCTTCCGACCCTCGAGACAGCTGGCACCATCCTGCTGCGGCGGCTCACCCTCGTCATCGACGACGGAGTCGTGACGAAGGTGTTCTACCCGGTGTTCCCGCCCGATCGCAGCGCCGCCGACGTGATCGCCTGGCTCGATGCGGAGGCCATGAAGCCCTAGTCGGCGTCGGGCGCGTCCGGCGCGCCGTTCTGGCCCTGGCGGATGCCGTAGCGGCTTTCGAGGCCGGGATTCGGGCGCGTCGGCCGCTCCGCGTTGTCGCGCATGCGGTCCCCGGCCGGGCGGACCTGACGCTCTCCCGAGTCGCGGCCGACCTTGCCGATCAGCTGGACGAGGTCGACGAATTCGTCGGCCTGACGCCGGAGGTCGTCGGAGATCATCGCCGGCTGGGTCTGGATGGTCGAGACCACCGTCACCTTCACGCCGCGACGCTGCATCGCCTCGACGAGCGACCGGAAGTCGCCGTCGCCGGAGAACAGCACCATGTGGTCGATGTAGGCGCTGAGCTCGAGCGCGTCGATCGCGAGCTCGATGTCCATGTTGCCCTTGATCTTGCGGCGGCCAAGGGAGTCGGTGAACTCCTTGGCCGGCTTGGTCACAACGCGGTAGCCGTTGTAGTCGAGCCAATCGATCAGCGGACGGATCGAGGAATATTCCTGATCCTCGACCATGGCGGTGTAGTAGAACGCCCGGATCAGGTTGTCCCGGCCCTGGAATTCCTTCAGCAGCCGCTTGTAATCGATATCGAACCCGAGAGCTTTCGTCGTGGCGTAGAGGTTGGCGCCGTCGATGAACAAGGCGCTGCGTTGTAGTGCACTCATGGCACGATCCATCTTTGAAATATCGACACAGGAAAATCGCGCCGCGTGCCGCGCCTACGATGCAGGCGAACGACACGCATCAATGTTACGGCTGCCAAATCGCACAAACGGATGAAAATCGAATTTATTTTTTTCAAAACGCAGGCGACGGTTCGCAATAGTAACCGCTCGGTATTCTTGAGGGGCGCCGACGAACGTGTCAAGCTCGGGCATAAAATCGGCCGCCCATCGCTTGTGGTAATGCAACCTCGTCGATACTTTTGAGAACAATTAAGCAACGACTGATCGACATCTATCTCCCGGCAGATCAGATTAGATCCACCGGATGCTCGGTCGTGATCAAGCCTTCGTCATCACCCGGCTTCCGGGCTTCACCGGCGGCAGCGCGGCGAGTTCCGGCGGCAGGGCGTCGGGGGGATAGGCCGGGATATCGAGGGTTACAAGCGAGACCAGGGGTAGGCCGATCTCGCCGCGGCCGCCCGATCGGTCGATCAGGCAGGCGGCCCCGACGACCTCGCCGGGCTCCGCCTGGAGCGAGGCGAGGCATTCGCGGGCGGAGAGCCCCGTCGTGACGATGTCCTCGACGATGACCGCGCGCTGGCCCGCCGGGATGCTGAAGCCGCGCCGCAGGGTGAACGGTCCGCCGGGATCGCGCTCGACGAAGATCGCCCGCGCCTCGAGGTGGCGTGCGGTCTCGTAGCCCGGCACGATACCGCCGATCGCTGGCGAGACGACGATGTCGACCTTGCCGAACCGCGCCGTGATGACGGCGGCCAGCGCCTTGCACAGGCGCTCCGTGCGCGGCGGCTCGGAGAAGATGGCCATCTTCTGCAGGAAGACCGCCGAACGCAGGCCGGAACTCAGGATGAAATGGCCTTCGAGCAGCGCGCCCGCATCGCGGAATTCCGCCAAGACTTCGTCCGGACTCATGCGCGCGTGGCTCCTGGCGGGATTGGATGCAGACGCTGCGCTTGTGGCAGCGGCGGCAGGGGGAGGCAAGCCGCTGACCGTGCAGGGTGCGGCGTCGGCGGCGCCCAGCCGAGCGGCCGCCGTCCAAAAGATCCTCCCCATCATGCCGGGGCGGCCCGAACGAACGGCAGCCCTATCCGTTCACCCGGTCCACCCGGCTCACCGTGCGCTTGCCCCTGAGTTCCGCGACGATCGCGTTGAGGTGCTGCAGGTCCCAGACCGAGAGGTCGATGACGATGTCGGTGAAGTCCTGGGTGCGGCGCTTCATCGATAGGTTGTCGATGTTCCCGTCGTGGTCGGCGATGACCTGGGCGATCTGCGCCAGCACGCCGGGCTCGTTGATCGATTGGGTGGCCAGCCGCGCCGGGAAGCGCTCGGTGGCGTCCGCCTCGATGTCCCAGCGCACGTCGAGCCAGCGCTCGGGCTCGTTGTCGAAGGCGGCCAGCGCCGCCGACTGGATCGGGTAGATCGTCACGCCGACGCCGGGCGTAAGGATGCCGACGATGCGGTCGCCGGGCACCGCACCGCCATCCGGTGCGAAGCTGACGGGCAAGTCGCCGGCCAGCCCACGGATCGGAATCGCGTCGGTGCCGTCCGCCGTGCCGCCGCCGGGGAAGGTCAGGCGCATGGTCTGGTCCTTCGTGCGGATCAGCCGGCCGGCACCGTTGACGACCGGCTGCGCGACCCCCGCCGGCCCGGTCTTCCGCTCGTCCTTGTAGTCCGGGTAGACGCCGCGCACGACGTCGCCCGAGAACATCTCGCCGCGCCCCACCGCCGCGAACACGTCCTCGACCGAAGTGCGGGCCAGGCGCGGGAGCGCGCCGCGCAGCTTGTCGTCGGAAAAGCTCTTGCCCGCCCGCTCGAAGGCACGGTCGAGGATCTGGCGGCCAAGGCCTGCATATTGCCGGCGCACCGCCGAACGGGTGGCGCGGCGGATCGCGGCGCGGGCCTTGCCGGTGACGACGAGCGATTCCCAGGCGGCCGGCGGCGCGGCCCCGTCCGAGCGCGAGATCTCGACCTCGTCGCCGTTGGCGAGCTCGTGCAGCAGCGGCGCCATCCGGCCGTTGATCTTGGCGCCCACAGCGGAGTTGCCGACATCGGTGTGCACCGCGTAGGCGAAGTCGATCGGCGTGGCGCCGCGCGGCAGGGCGATCAGGCGGCCCTTCGGCGTGAAGCAGAAGACCTGGTCCTGGAACAGCTCGAGCTTGGTGTGCTCCAGGAACTCCTCGGGGCTGTCGCCCTCGGCCAGCAGCTCGATCGTGCGGCGCAGCCACTGGTATGCGCCGCTTTCGGCGGCGAGGCGTGGGGCGACGCCGCCTTCCGACTCGCGGCCGGCGGGAAGCTTGGCGGCCTCCTTGTAGTGGGCGTGGGCGGCGATGCCGTACTCGGCGATGTCGTCCATCGTGCGGGTGCGGATCTGCAGCTCGACGCGCTGGCTCTTCGGACCGATCACCGTGGTGTGGATCGAGCGGTAGTCGTTCTGCTTCGGGGTGGAGATGTAGTCCTTGTAGCGCCCCGGCACCATCGGCCAAGTGGTGTGCACGACGCCGAGTGCGGCGTAGCAATCGTCCAGCGTCTCCACCACGACGCGGAAGCCGAACACGTCGGACAGCTGCTCGAAGGCGACGGACTTTCGCTCCATCTTCGACCAGATCGAGAACGGGCGCTTCTGCCGGCCCGTGACGGCAGCCTCGATCCCGCGGGCGGACAGCTTCGCTGTCAGGTCGCGCTCGATCGTGTCGACCAGGCTCTCGGACTTCGCCGTGAGGTCGGAGAGCCGCCGGGTGACGGTGGCGTAGATGTCGGGTTTGAGGTTGCGGAGGGACAAGTCCTCCAGCTCCTCGCGCAGCTCCTGCATGCCCATACGGCCGGCGAGCGGCGCGTAGATGTCCAGCGTCTCCTGCGCGATCCGCTCGCGCTTGTCCGCGCGCATGTGCTGGAGGGTGCGCATGTTGTGCAGGCGGTCGGCGAGCTTGACGAGCAGCACGCGCACGTCCGCCGCCACGGCGAGCAGCAGCTTGCGGAAGTTCTCGCCCTGGGCCGCGCGCTTCGAGACCATGTCGAGGCGCTTGAGCTTGGTCAGGCCGTCGACCAGCGCGCCGATCTCCGGACTGAACAGCTCGCGGATCTCGTCGAGGGTCGCCGCCGTGTCCTCGACGGTGTCGTGCAGCACGGCCGCGACGATGGTCGCGTCGTCGAGGCGCAGGTCCGTGAGGATCGCGGCGACTTCGAGCGGGTGGGCGAAGAACGGATCGCCCGACGCCCGCTTCTGCGTGCCGTGCGCACGCATGGCGTAGACGTAGGCTCGGTTGAGCAGCGCCTCGTTCGTCGCGGGGTTGTAGCGCTTCACCCGCTCGACGAGTTCGTACTGGCGCATCATCCGCCGGGAGACCCTTTCCGATCCGGTTCGAACCGAAGTCTCACGCAAGCCGCGGGCCTGCGCCAGCCCCGATCGCGTCGCAGGGCGAGATACATGAAGGCTCGCGCCAAGCAAAAGGCCCGGCGTCGCCGCCGGGCCTGATCTACGCCATCGCGTGACGGCGCCGGGGCTACTCGCCCTCGTCGTCGGTCTCGACCGGGGGCGCGAGGTTCTCGAGGCCGCGGAGCAAGTCTTCCTCGCTCATGCGGTCGAACTGCGGCGCGGAATCGTCGCTCGCGGCGGTCGGCGAGACCGCGGCGGCGGTCGGCGAGCTCGACAGCAGCGGCACGGCCTCGGCCTCCGGCTCGTCGACCTCGACGTACTTCTGCATCGAATGGATCAACTGTTCCTTGAGGTCGTCGGCGGTGATCGTCTCGTCGCCGATCTCGCGGAGCGCCACGACCGGGTTCTTGTCGCGGTCGCGGTCCACGGTAAGCGGGGCGCCGGCGGCGAGCAGGCGGGCGCGGTGGCTCGCGAGCAGGACGAGCTCGAACCGGTTCTCGACCTTCTCGATGCAATCTTCGACGGTGACGCGAGCCATGCGCAGCGGCTCCTTCCAGCGGATACGGGGGATGTCGGGCGGTGCCGGCTCATACACCGGATGCGGTTTGGCAACAAGCACAGCGGTTTGGAAGCGGACGCCCTTTACAGTCTCGCTCGGAAACAGTCAGAAACGATCGACCGGAGCGGGTCGTCGTCCGGCATGCGGGAGCACGACATGACCGATCGCCTGAGCCGGCGCCACCTCCTCGGCTGCGGCTGCCACCTCGGCGGTGCCGCTCTCGCCGCCACCGCCCTGCCCACCAGTGCCTTCGCCGCGAGCCTGTCTTCCAAGAAGACCGACATGAGCCCCGATCAGGCGCTCAAGGTGATGAAGGACGGCAACGCCAGCTATCTCACCGACTCGCCGGTGCGGGCGGCACAGGGGCGCGAGCGCCGCATCGAGATCGCCCTCGGGCAGACGCCGTTCTGTGTCCTGGTGAGCTGTTCCGATTCGCGCGTTTCGCCCGAGATCCTGTTCGGCCGCGGCCTAGGAGAGCTGTTCATCGTGCGCAACGCCGGCAACACCGCCGACACAGCCGCCACCGGCTCGATCGAGTACGCGGTCTCGCAGCTCGGCGTGCCACTGGTCCTGGTGATGGGCCACAGCCGCTGCGGAGCCGTCGAGGCGGCGGTGAGCGTGGTTCGGGACAACGCACAGTTCGCCGGCTCGATCGGGCGGATGATCGAGCCGATCGTTCCGGCCGTCCTCTCGGTTCGCGACAAGGCCGGCGATTTCGTCGAGCACGCGGTGCGCGCCAACGTGAGCCGCGTGGTCTCCCGCTTGCGCACCGCCTCCGAGCCGTCGCTGCTCGATCCGCTGAAGGCGGGCAAGCTCCGCATCGTCGGGGCCGCCTACAGTCTCGACACCGGCAACGTCGACTTCTTCGACGAGGGCTGACACCCTCGCCGGTTTGTGCGCTGCATTGTTGACACCTGCGGCGGGCGGTGCGACTGCGCCGCCCTTTCCGAGCAACGGGGTAGGCGACGGAGCGACCGTGCGGGCACTTATCTTTCCGGGCCAGGGCAGCCAGGCCGTCGGCATGGGCAAGGCGCTGGCAGAAGCCTTCCCGCAGGCGCGCGCAGTGTTTTCGGAGGTGGACGAGGCGCTGAGCCAGCCGCTCGCGCGCCTGATGTTCGAGGGTCCGATCGAGGCGCTGACGCTGACCGCCAACGCCCAGCCGGCGCTGATGGCCGCGAGCCTCGCGGCGTTGCGGGTTCTGGAGGCCGAGCGCGGTCTCGACCTCGCGCGGGATGTCGCCTTCGTCGCCGGCCACTCGCTCGGCGAGTATTCGGCGCTGGCCGCCGCCGGCAGCCTGACGATCGCCGACACCGCGCGCCTGCTGCGCATCCGCGGTGAGGCGATGCAAGCGGCCGTCGCCCCGGGCGACGGCGCCATGGCGGCGCTGATCGGCGCCGACACCGAGACCGCTGCCGCGATCGCGGCGGAGGCCGCCGATGGCGTGGTCTGCGATGTGGCCAACGACAACGGCGCCGGCCAGGTCGTGCTGTCGGGCGACAAGGCCGCGGTGGAGCGCGCCGTGGCGATCGCGCAGGCACGCGGGATCAAGCGGGCGGTGATGCTCAACGTCTCCGCGCCGTTCCATTGCCGCCTGATGCAGCCCGCCGCGGATGCCATGCGCGCGGCCCTCGACGCGGTGACGTTGCGCGCGCCCATCGTCCCCCTCTACGCCAACGTGCTCGCCGCCCCGGTCTCCGATCCGGCCGCGATTCGCCAAAACCTCGTGGCGCAGGTGACGGGCACGGTGCGCTGGCGCGAGAGCGTCGCGGCCATGGCCGCAGCAGGCGTCGACACGTTCTACGAGGTCGGCTCCGGCAAGGTGCTGTCCGGCCTCGTCAAGCGGATCGCATCGGGCGCATCCGCGACGCCGGTCGGCACGCCGGAGGATGTGGCTGCATTCCCTCGGAGCTAGGGAAGGCAGCGCGGGTCCCCTCTCGCGTTCGGGAAAGGGACAGGGTGAGGGGTCAGGTCTTTCCGGAGAGGGCATACCCCTCACCCCCAACCCTCTCCCGCAAGGGAGAGGGGGCCGGTCACGCCGACCGTGACAGGCCCCAAAACGCCGCCGATAGAAACCAACTCGACCCACAGGTGATCCCCATGTTCGACCTCACCGGGAAAAAAGCCCTCATCACCGGCGCGACCGGTGGGCTCGGCGGCGCCATCGCGCGGTCGCTGCATGCGCAGGGGGCCACGGTGGCCCTGTCGGGCACCCGCGCCGAGGCGCTGGAAGCCCTGGCCGGCGAACTCGGCGAGCGCGCCCACGTGCTGCCGACGAACCTGTCCGACACCGCCGCCGTCGAGGCGCTGGTGCCGGCGGCGGAAGCCGCGCTCGGCGGGCTCGACATCCTGGTCAACAACGCCGGCATCACCCGGGACAACATCTTCGTGCGGATGAAGGACGAGGAGTGGGACCAGGTCATCGCCGTCAACCTCACGGCCGCGTTCCGGCTGTCGCGGGCGGCGGTGCGGGGCATGATGCGCCGGCGTGCCGGGCGGATCGTCAACATCGGCTCGGTGGTCGGCACCACGGGCAACCCGGGCCAGGGCAACTACGCGGCGGCCAAGGCCGGCCTCGTCGGGCTCACCAAGGCGCTGGCGGCCGAGGTCGCCTCGCGCAACGTCACGGTGAACTGCGTCAGCCCCGGCTTCATCGCCTCGCCGATGACCGACGTTCTGAACGAGAAGCAGCGCGAGGGCATCCTCGGCCGCGTGCCCGCGGGGCGCCTCGGCGAGGGCGCAGAGGTGGCGGCCGCAGTGGTCTACCTGGCCTCGCAGGAGGCGGCCTACGTCACCGGCCAGACGCTGCACGTGAACGGCGGCATGGCGATGGTGTGACGCCATCGCGCGAGGCCCCTCCATCCTGCGGAAAACGCGGCGAAATCGGCGCGCGAACCGCACCGATGAACGCTTCGTGAACCGGGCCTCGCCAGCGTCGAAACCCTGTGTTAACACCCCGGCTGCCGTGCAGGGGGTTGACGGTTCGGCGGGTTCCGAGTCCAAGGCCAACAGGATTTCAGGACCCAGCGCGATCGGTCACCGGCCGCCAGAGACAAGTCCGGCCCGACACCAAGGGCCAACGGCGGCAACGGCGCCATTCCTTTCACCCACGTAACGTGAAGTACCGAGGACCAGCAACGATGAGCGATATCGCTGAGCGCGTGAAGAAGATCGTCGTCGAGCACCTGGGCGTCGAGCCCGAGAAGGTGGTCGAGGGCGCGAACTTCATCGACGACCTCGGTGCCGACAGCCTCGACACCGTCGAGCTCGTGATGGCGTTCGAGGAAGAGTTCAACGTCGAGATCCCCGACGACGCCGCCGAGACCATCCAGACGGTCGGCGACGCGGTGAAGTTCCTCGAGAAGAACTCGGCCGCCTGAGCGGTCGAAACATCCTTCGGGTCGACGCGGCGCGGGCGGGGTGGAAACGCCCGACGCGCCGCACTCGTTGTTGAAGCGGAACGGGTTCGGGATAGCGCGATGCGGCGGGTGGTGGTTACGGGTCTAGGGATGGTCACGCCGCTCGGCAGCGGTGTCGAGCACACCTGGAGCCGGCTGATCGCCGGCGACAGCGGCGCCGGCCCGATCACCACCTTCGAGACCTCCGACCTCGCCTGCCGCATCGCCTGCACCGTGCCCCTCGGGGACGGCGGCGACGGCACATTCAATCCCGACGCCTGGATGGAGCCGAAGGAGCAGCGCAAGGTCGACCCGTTCATCGTCTTCGCGATGGCGGCCGCCGGCCAAGCCCTCGACGATTCCGGCTGGCACCCGAAGAGCTACGAGGACCAGTGCGCCACCGGCGTGATGATCGGTTCGGGCATCGGCGGCATCGGCGGCATCTACGACGCGTCGGTCACCCTCAAGGACAAGGGCCCGCGGCGGATCTCGCCGTTCTTCATCCCCGGGCGGATCATCAACATGGCCTCGGGCCAGGTCTCGATCGCGCATGGGCTGAAAGGCCCGAACAGCGCCGTCGTCACCGCCTGCTCCACCGGCACGCACGCCATCGGCGACGCGGCTCGGCTGATCATGCTGGGCGATGCCGACGTGATGGTCGCGGGCGGCGCGGAATCGCCGGTCGACCGGTTGTCGATCGCGGGCTTCGCCGCCTGCCGCGCCCTCTCCACCGGCTTCAACGACACGCCGACCAAGGCCTCCCGCCCTTACGACAAGGCGCGTGACGGCTTCGTGATGGGCGAAGGCGCCGGCGTGGTGGTGCTCGAGGAGTACGAGCACGCCAAGGCCCGCGGCGCCAAGATCTACGCCGAGGTGGTCGGCTACGGGATGTCGGGCGACGCCTACCACATCACCTCCCCGTCCCCGGACGGCGACGGCGCCTTCCGCTGCATGACGGCCGCGGTGAAGCGCGCCGGCATCGACCCAGGTGCGATCGACTACATCAACGCCCACGGCACCTCGACGCCGATGGGCGACGAACTGGAGCTGCGCGCCGTCGAGCGCCTGCTCGGCGCCTCGGCCGCCGGCATCGCCATGTCCTCGACCAAGTCCGCCGTCGGCCACCTCCTCGGCGCGGCCGGCGCCATCGAGGCGATCTTCTCGATCCTGACCATCCGCGACGGGGTGATCCCCCCGACCCTCAACCTCGACGACCCGAGCGTCGAGACCGCCCTCGACCTCGTGCCGCACGAGGCCAAGCGGAAGCGCGTGGACATCGCGCTGTCGAACTCGTTCGGGTTTGGCGGGACGAATGCGAGCTTGGTGGTGCGGCGGGTCGCCTGAATTCATCGACGCGTCTGAGCACAGCACCGAATTGCTTACTTGAAAAGAGCCCGCGTGATGGCTGGAGCTCTAATTATTTGACCCATGAAACATCTGGGGAAATAATTATAAGATTGTTCGGC
>NZ_VRUW01000049.1:0-35941 GCF_008039475.1 Methylobacterium sp. WL12
GGGCGGGGCGGGCGCGTCTCGCGATGGGGCACCGCTCGCCTTGGTTGCGCTCGCTCTGGTCGCGCTGGCCCCGGGCACTCTTGCCAAGGTGCCGCCCACGGCCGCATGCAGCACGCCGCCATCCCCGCGAGATCCCCACGCGATGTCCACACCGATCGCCCCGTCGGACGTTCCGGCCCATGACGGCCTGCCGCCGGCGCGACGGGGGCGGGCGATGGTCGCGGTGCTCACCGGCGTCGCCCTCGCGACCCTCGACACGGCGATCGCCAACACCGCCCTGCCCACCATCGCCGCCGACCTCGGCGTCGACCCGAGCGCCTCGGTGTGGATCGTGAACGCCTACCAGCTCGCCGTCGTGGCGACGCTGCTGCCGATCGCGGCGCTCGGCGAGATCGTCGGCCAGCAGAGGATCTACATCGCAGGCTTCATCCTCTTCACCGCGTCCTCGCTCGTCTGCGCCCTGGCCTGGTCGCTGCCGACGCTCGTCGCGGCGCGGGTGCTCCAGGGCGTCGGCGCGAGCGCGTTGATGGCGGTCAACATCGCCCTCATCCGCTTCATCTATCCGGCCGACCAGCTCGGGCGCGGCGTCGGCCTCAACGCCTTCGTCGTCGGCGTCGGCTTCGCGGTCGGCCCGACCGTCGCCTCGCTGATCCTCGTCGCCGCGCCCTGGCCCTGGCTCTTCGCCGTCAACGTGCCGATCGGCCTCGTCGCCCTGCTCCTGGCCTGGACCGCGCTGCCGGACACCGGGCGCTCCGGCCATCGCTTCGACGTCGTCGGCGCGCTGCTCAACGCTTCCGCCTTCGCGCTCCTCGTGCTCGCCCTCGGCGAGGCCGCCCACGAGGGGCCGCTCCGGCGCATCCTCGCGGAAGCCGTCGGCTCGCTCGCCTGCTTCCTGCTCCTGCTGCGCCGGCAGGCGGGGCATCCCGCGCCGATGCTGGCCGCCGACCTGCTCCGGCGCCCGCTGTTCGCCCTCTCGGCCACCACGTCGGTGTGCTCGTTCGCGGCGCAGGGGCTCGCCTTCGTCTCGCTGCCGTTCCTGTTCCAGCACACGCTCGGGCGCACGCAGGTCGAGACCGGCTTCCTGATGACGCCCTGGCCCGTCGTGGTCGCGCTGCTGGCGCCGCTCGCCGGGCGGCTCTCGGACCGCTACCCGCCCGGTTTGCTCGGCGGCATCGGGCTCGCGATCCTCGCCCTCGGGATGGGGTTGCTCGCGGGACTTCCGGCGAACCCGAGCGTCGTGGACATCGGCTGGCGGATGGCGATCTGCGGCGGCGGCTTCGGCTTCTTCCAGGCGCCGAACCTGCGCGCGATCATGACGAGCGCGCCGCCCGCGCGGTCCGGGGGCGCGAGCGGCATCGTCGCCACCTCGCGGCTCCTCGGCCAGACCATGGGCGCCGCCCTCGTGGCCGCCTGCTTCGCGATCGCGGATGCGCACGGGCCGGCGCTCGCGCTCGGGCTCGGCGGCGCCTTCGCCGCCGTCGCCAGCGTGGTCAGCTTCCTGCGCCTCGCCGTCCGGCCGGAGGACACGGCCCGGCCCGCGTGAGACGCCGTCCGCGCGGTCCGGATCGGGCGCTCGCTACTCCGCGACGGCCGGCACGGCGTCGGCGATCACCACGCGGGGGACGAGCAGGGCGGTCAGCAGCGTCAGCAGCGCCACCGCGAAGACCGTCCAGAAGGTGCCGTGCAGGGCGTGCTGCAGGCTGATGCGGGCCGCCTCGCCGGCTCCGCCGAGGCTCGCCGGGTTGTCGAGCAGGCGGCGCAGCTGGTCGGGGTCCACCGTGGCCCCGCCGTCCGGATGGATGAGGCGATAGTTCAGGACGGCGCCGAGGGCGGTGGCGCCGAGCGTCGAGCCGAGGTTGCGCGCGAAGATGTTCGAGGCGGTGGCGGCCCCCCGCTGCGCCCAGGCGACGCTGTCCTGGATGATCACGATCGCCGCCGTCGACAGGAAGCCCATGCCGAGGCCCATGACGATCGACCCCGCCGCCGCGACGGCGGGCGAGGTCTCCGGGCCCAACGCCACGAAGGCCGACGCCCCGATCGGCAGCAGGGCGGCGCCGAGCAGCAGGACCGGCCGCAGGCCGAACCGGACGAAGCTGCGCGCCGCCGTGGTCGCGCCGACCGGCCAGCCGAGCACCATGAGGGTCAGGGTGAAGCCGGCCACGAGCGGCGATTGCCGGAGCACCCCCTGCACGTACATCGGCAGGAAGGCGGTGAGCCCGATGATCGCCATGCCCGAGAGCAGCGTCGCGGCGTTGGCGGTGAGGATCGGGCGCTGCCCCCAGAGCGCGAAATCCAGCATGGGGTCGGCGGCCCGCCGCTCCTGCAGCACGAACAGCGTGATCGCCACGAGGAAGGTCAGGCCGGAGGCGGTCGCCACGGCCGGCACGGTCGAGGTCTCGGTGAGGGCGATCATCAGCGCGGCGATGGCCAGCGTGAAGAGGCCGGCCCCGATCACGTCGATCCGGCGCCGCTTGCGCTCCACCTCCTCGCGCAGGAACAGCAGGAACAGGGCGGCCGCGAGGACGCCGACCGGCAGGTTGATCCAGAAGATCCACGGCCAGCTCAGGTGCCCGATGATCAGGCCTCCGGCGAGCGGCCCGGCCACCGAGGAGACGCCCCAGACGCTGGCGAGATAGCCCTGCACCCGGCCGCGCTCGCGCGCGGAGTAGAGGTCGCCGACCACGGTCATGCTCACGGGCTGGATCGCGCCCGCGCCGACGCCCTGCACGAGCCGGAACAGGATCAGCGACGGCATCGACCAGGCGAAGCCGCACAGCAGCGAGCCGGCGAGGAACACCGCGATGCCGAACAGCAGCACCGGGCGCCGCCCGTAGAGGTCGGACAGCTTGCCGAACACCACCGTGGTCGCGGTCTGCGTCAGCAGGAAGGAGGCGAACACCCAGGCGTAGAGGTGGAGGTCGCCGAGCTGCCCGGCGATCTGCGGCATCGCGGTCGAGACGATCGTCGCCTCGATCGCGATCATGAACATCGCCGCCATCACCGCGGCGAGGACCAGCGGGCGGCGCGTCGTCGGTGAGGTCAGCATGCCTGGGCTTTAGGGCTCCGGCGCTCCGGGCACCAGGGGCCGGACGCCGACGCGCGCCGGCTCAGACCGTCGCGGCCTCCGGCGTCGGCCCTCGATTCGGGATGCGGAGACGGCGTGCCGCCCGCGCTTCGGCAAGCCCGAGCGGCGCTGCACGGACGCCTGGACTGCGAGCCCGGCTGTGAGGGCATGTCCGAGCGCGGGTGGTCCAAGCAGAGTATCGAGGCGCGCGCGTCCGGCCCATGGCGGCCGTTCACGGACTCGGTTCGCGATCCGGGACGAACAGCAATCCGATGAGGACGACGGCGGGCACGAGCACGCAGGCGAAGGACAGGGCGGCGACCCCGAAAGCGCCCGCCAGGGCGCCGACCGCGAACGCCAGCACGGCCGACAGCGTGCGCCGAAGGCGGGTGGCGGCCGGCGCGCCGAGCGTCTTCCCGCAGGCATGGTCGGTCAGGTCGATCACGGCCTGCGTGACGTTCACGGTCATCACGGTGGTCGCGGCGAGGTGGCCGATCACCAGACGCCCGATGCCGTTCTGGATGCCCATGGCGGCGACCCCGAGCATGCCGACGCCGATCGCCTTCGCGCCGTCCGGCGAGCCGAGCGGCGACAGGGACGCGCCCACGATCGCGAAGGCGATCAGCGCGGCGGCTTCAAGCACCAGCAACGGGCGCAGCGGTGACGCCCCCCTCCGCTCGAGGGCCAGGGCGATGAGGCGGGTCACGGCCACCGCCAGGATGAACGTCGGCAGGGCAAGGAGCTTCGCGAGGACCCCGGTCGAGGTCGAGACCAGCTCCGCACCGATCAGCACGAAGTTGCCGGTGACGTGGGCCGTGAACAGGCCGGTCAGGGCGATGAAGGCGGCGGCGTCCACGAAGCCGGCGACGAAGGCCAGCCCGACACCGATCGCGGCGTCTCCATCAGCGAAGGCAGGCACGATGCTGGGGGCTCCTTTTCGGCGATCCAGGTCGTCCGGGGAGGTCGCCCGGAGACGGGTGCCGAGCTTCGACCGCTAACCCAAGGTCACCGAGCCGTCGGCCGGATCGACCGCGACGACGCGCGGACCACGCACGTCCGGATCGCGCTGCTCCCAGGCCGACAGGGCGGCGTTGGCGGCCTCGACGATCGCTCCCGGGGCGCCGCCGACCTGCGGGCGGATCGCCTCCACGAGCCGCGTCACGACCGTCTGCTCCTCGAGCGGGTGGGCCGGCATCGTCGCCTGCCGGCAGAACGCCGCGTAGACGTTCTCGGCGATCGCGCGGGCCGCGCGATCCAAATCCGGCGTCTCGTTCATGTCCTGTCGCCCTTCACCTGGGGATGTTCGGAGCGTGCGCCCCGGCTTGGATGGAGTCGGTGCCGGCCTGCGATCAGGGCGCGGGCTCCTGCAGCGGCTTGTCCTTGTCGATCACGTAGACCGACAGGATCTTGATCGTCCTGTCGCCGACCACCGTGTAGCCCGCATGCGGCACGCCGCGCTGGTTGATGCCGCGCTCGCCCGCCGGGCGCTCCTTCGGCTCCTTGCCCGCCACCTGCACGGTCCCGCCCTCGATCACGTAGAACGACTCCTCGCCGTTGTGGAAATGGCGGGGCGAGGTCGCGCCCGGCGGGAACTCCACCAGCTGCATGACGATCTCCCGGGTGTCGTCGCCGGAGACGGGCGAGCGTCCGAGTTCGGTCCGCTTGATCTCCTGCGCCACCGCCGAGCCCCCCAAGGCGATCCCGCCGGCACCGCATGCCAGCACAAGCCCCAAGGTCGCGAGCCATCGCCGCATCCGACGCATCCTCCGTTTCGGGAAAGGATGGCACGGACCGGATCGCAGCGGAACGGCCCGGTCACGCGCCGCCTCGTTTTCCGCACGGCTCGTTTTCCGCGCCGATCGTTCCCGGCGCCCCCGTCAGGCGTCGTCCTCGGGAGCGAACACCTCGCCCGCTTCCGCCAGCCGGACGTTGGCCGCGTCGGTCCGGAGCTGCAGCAGGCCGCGATACTCGGCGAGGAGGCGGCGCATCCCATCGTCGGCGCCCGAGCCGTCGACCGGTTCCGGCGAAGCCGGGTCGCAACCGTCGATCGCCTCCGCGGTCCGGCGGTCGACGCGGGCCCGGTCGGACGGGCTCAAGCCTGCGAGCCCGTCGAATCCGAGCCCGCGCGCGAAATGGGCGGCGATCTCTTCGCGCTTCGCGTCCAAGTCCGAGGTCGCCAAGTCCGATGTCGCCAAGTCCGGCATGACCCTCTCCTCAATCAGGACATCCACGCGTTCGACGAACGAGGAGGCTGAATGCGGCCGATCTGGCCTCACGCACCTCTGCTAGGTGAACCGCTGGGCCGAGATCGGATCGCTGGCGGGAAAGGTGTCCTCGAGCCCTTCGTCGAGCATGCGCTCCCGGCGCCGCACCGGGACGTCGGCCGCCGGGCGACCCTTCGCGCGCGTACGGCTGCTCCCGCCGAGGAACCCGCTCTGCCACAGGAGGTAGCCGACGCCGACGGCAAGGGTGCAGACGATGACCTTGAGGTCCAGCTCGCTCCGGGGGGCAGGCTCGGGGTGCCGTGCCTGCAGCGCCCACCGCCGCGCCTGGACGAAGGCCCGCGCCGCGTCGTCGGCCTGCCTGTCGGAGAGCAGCGTGCGGGCGGCGGGCAGCAGCTCGTGCTTGAGCCGATGGAGGTGCTGATCCACGAGGTAGGTCGCATCCTCGAAGTCGTTCAGCCAACCCTCGGAGGTCTTCCTGCGACGCCGCGCCAGGTCGGAGAGCTGGCCGATGAACGCCCGGTGCCCGTCCGACAGCTCGTCCACGAGCCGCCGGGTCTGCGGCAGCCGGCCGAGCGGGGCGTAGAGGCTGACGGACACCGCCTGCGCGTGGGCCTCGAGCGCGTCGACGAGGTGCTCGAGGAGTCGCTCCCGGCTCCTGACGACGCCGGGTCCGTTCAAGGCTCTCGGCGCGTCGTGGATGAGATGCTCGATGTTCGCGTGATCGCGTCCGATGCGCTGCCAGACATCCATGCACGGTACTCCATAAGTCGTACCTGCCAACCGCCTCGCCCAGGGGCTGTTCCTTAGGTCCGGCCCCGCGCGATGCGTGCCGCGCGAGGGCGCAAGCCGCCGGAGACGCCGGGCCCGCGCCGGCGAGAATGAACCGGACGTGCGCTCCCGCATTGGGGGAGGCAGGAGACCCGAATGCCGCCCGACGCAACCCAAGAACCGCAGACCGTCAACCTCTCGACGCCGGACGCGGCCGCCTACTGGGCGCGCAAGCTCCAGGTTCCCGTCGAGAAGCTCGGCGCGGCGGTCGACGCCGTCGGCCACGACGCCGAGAAGGTCGCGACGCATCTCGGCCTGCCCTGGCCGTACGAGGCCAGCGGCATCGTCTGACGACGGCAGACCCTGGGAGGGGCGCGTGAACGCAGCACCGGACGGTTCCATCATCCAGCGCGAATCCCCGCGCGCGGACCTTCTCGCCTTCGAGATCAAGGACCGCATCACCGAGCCGGACATCACGTGGATGTCGTCCATCGCCGACGCGGCCATGAAGACGGTCGACCGGTTCGACATGCTGCTGATCATGTCGAACTATGAGGGCACCGATCTCGGGGCGCGGTTCGACGGCTACGCGAGCCAGGTGATGGTGCGCTCGGTGGCCCACATCCGGAAGTACGTCGTGGTCGGCGCGCCGTCGTTCGCGCGCGCCATGATCAAGCTCTCCGGGACCGTGATGCCAGTCGACACCAAGACCTTCGACCTCGCCGACGAGGCCGCCGCCTGGGCCTACCTCGCGGAAGCCGGGCCCGTCGCGAAGAGCTGAGGCCGGCCCATCAGGCCAGGACAGGCGGCCGCCTTCATTCCGGTGGACGCGCACTCAGCCTGCGCGCAACTCGGCGTGGACCAACCGGCGCATGGCGCAGGTGCGACACGATCGACGACCCGTCCGTCCCAGTCACCCCGGCGCCAGCGGAACTTCCAGTCGAGGAAATCGGTTTTCCCGCCTCAAGCCATCCTCTAGCGAGATCGCAGGAGGATCATGGCAGGCACGTCGATCGGGGCACGCGAAGCGATGACACGCAAGACGACGACCAAGGCGGTTCGGGCCGCGCTCGCGACGGGCCTTCTTCTCGGCTCGACCGGTGCCGTGTTCGCCTGGGGTGGCGGCGGTGGCGGGAGCGACAGCGGCAGCGGGCTCTCGCCCTATGCCGCGCTGAACGGGAACGACCGCTCGGCCGGCGTCAACAGCGGCAACTACCGCGCGCCGGAGCTCGATCCCTATCTCGGCGCCTACGGCGACGGCTACGCCCGCCCCGTCCAGGACCGCTACCGTCCGGTCCGCCGGCCCTATTACGGCCGGCCCTATTGATCGGGCACTCATAAACCAACTGGGATCGGCGGCCGTCATCCGACGGTCGCCGTGACCTCGATCTCGACCTTCATCGCGGCGCGCAGAAGGCCGGCGACGACCTGCAGGGTCGCGGCCGGCCGCACCTCGACCAGAACGCGCCCGCAGACCGCGAGCACGACTTCGGCATCCGCCCGGTCGGTGACGAGGTAGGTCGCCCGCACGATGCGCCCGAGGCCGGACCCGGCCTCGGCGAGGACCGAGGCGATCGTGCGCCAGCACGCCTCGGCCTACGCCGCGGCGTCCTCCGGCATCGTCATCGTGGCGTAATCGTAGCCGGTGGTGCCGGCCACGAACACGAAGCCCCCGTCGATCACCGCGCGCGAGTAGCCGTAGGCCGCCTCGAACGGCGAGCCCGAGCCGATCAGGCGCCGGGTCACCGGCGCAAGGCTTCCAGCACCTTCGCGCCCGGGCGTCCGGTCTGCGGCATGCCGAGGCTGCGCTCGACCTCCTTGATCGCGTCGCGGGTCTTGGCGCCGACCTTGCCGTCCGGCTCGCCGACGTCGTAGCCCCGCGCGGTCAGGCGGGCCTGCAGGTCGCGGCGCTCGGCCCGCGACAGCGGCGGGTCGTCGGTCGGCCACTCGGCCTGGATGCCGGCCCGGCCGCGCAGGCGATCGGACAGCACGGCGATGGCGAGGCCGTAGGATTCGGCGGCGTTGTAGGAGTAGATCGCGTCGAAGTTCTTGGTCACGAGGAAGGCCGGCCCCTCGACCCCTGCCGGGATCATGATGCCGACCGGCCCCTCGGCGGAAAGCGGCCGCCCGTCGACGCGCTTGACGCCGAGCGCGGCCCAGTGGCCCACCGGCTTCTTGTTCCTGCGCCCGGCGGCGCCCGCGTTGAAGCCGGCCGGCAGCTTCACCTCGTAGCCCCAGCCCTGTCCGTTCGACCATTTGGCGACGTGCAGGAAGTTCGCGGTGGAGCCGACGGCGTCGGGCACGGAATCGACCACGTCGCGGCGCCCGTCGCCGTCGAGGTCGACGGCCAGGCGCTGGTAGGTCGTCGGCATGAACTGGGTCTGGCCGAAGGCGCCGGCCCACGAGCCGTTGAGGCGCGCGGGCTCGATGTCGCCGTGCGCGATGATCTTCAGGGTCGCCATCAGCTCGCCGCGGAAGAAGTCGCGCCGGCGGTTGCCGGAGCAGGCCAGCGTCGCCAGCGACTGCACCAGCGGCATCTTGCCGAGGTTCTTGCCGAAGTTCGATTCCACGCCCCAGACCGCGGCGATGGTGAAGCGATCGACGCCGTAGCGGGCCTCGGCCTGGGCGAGCGCCGCGCCGTGCTGGCGCATCGCCGCCTTGCCGTCGTCGACGCGCTCGTCGTCCACCAGGGCGGCCATGTAGTCCCAGATCGGCGTCTTGAACTCGGGCTGCGCCTGGGAAAGCTCGATCACCTTGTCGTCGAAGGCGATCCCGTCGGTGGCGCTGCGGAACGCCTGCGCCGAGACGCCCTGCGCCGCCGCCTGCTGCTGCAGGCCGGCGAGGCAGGACTGGAAGTCGGCCCGCGCACCGGTCGTCGCGAGGCAGGCGACGGCGATCCACGGCAGGATCGGCCTGCGGGAGGAGCGCTGCCGGGGAGATCGCTGCATCGTCGTCGCTCGCATGGTGTCCGAAGCGTGGGAGCCTGGGAGGGAACGGTTAACCCAGGCTTAATTCGAGGGCGTCGGACGATCCGCAGGCCGGGCGCGCGCCCTCACGCCCAGCCGCGCGCGGCGAGCTTGTCCTCGTAGGCGTCGATCTTCGGCGCGCGCTTCAGGGTCAGGCCGATCTCGTCGAGGCCGTTGAGCAGGCTCTCCTTGCGGCCGGGATCGATGTCGAAGTGCAGCGTGCCGCCGTCCGGGCCGCGGATGGTCTGGGCTTCGAGGTCGACCGAGAGGGTGGCGTTGGCGCCGCGCTCGGCATCCTCGAACAGCTTCTCGAGGTCTTCCTGCGAGACCACGATCGCCAGGATGCCGTTCTTGGCGCAGTTGTTGAAGAAGATGTCGGCGAAGCTCGTCGAGATCACGCAGCGGATGCCGAAATCGGTCAGCGCCCAGGGCGCGTGCTCGCGCGACGAGCCGCAGCCGAAGTTGTCGCCCGCCACCAGGATCTTGGCGTTGCGGTAGGCCGGCTGGTTGAGGACGAAGTCCGGGTTCTCGGAGCCGTCGTCCCGGTAGCGCATCTCGGCGAACAGCCCCTTGCCGAGGCCGGTGCGCTTGATCGTCTTGAGGTACTGCTTCGGGATGATCCGGTCGGTGTCGACGTTGATGATCCGCATGGGCGCCGCGACGCCCTCCAGGGTGTTGAATCTGTCCATCGTCCTTGCCGGTCTGTCGAATGCCAACGGGGGTCGGCCGCCACCCTAACAGCGGCGCGGCGGACCGGGAAGATTCACGCCAGGCGCCCGGCGCGCAGCTGTTCCGCCCGGAGGTGCTCCGCCCGGACGTGCTCCGCCCTGAGGTGCCCGTCGTGGATCGCCGACGCGACCAGGGCGCCCGCGACGCCGGCGCCGGCCAGCGCGGCGAGGTCGTCGGGGCCGCGCACGCCGCCGGCCGCGTAGATCCGGCGGTCCGGCGCGAGGCGCGCGGCCGCCGCCAGCCCGGCGAGGTCCGGCCCGGAGCCGACGCCGACGCGCGACAGCGTCATCACGATCACCTCGGGCGGCCAGTGGCGGGCATCCGCGTGCAGCCCGGGCGGCCCGAGGCGCGTCGCGCCGCGGCTGTCGAGCGAGAGCACGGCACGGTCCCCGAGGCGTTCGACGAGGCCCTCGTCGGCCTGGCTCTCGCTGCCGACCACCGGGCGGCCGAGCCCGGCCGCGAGGAAGGCCTCGACCGTCGCCGCCTCGGCGAAGCCCGCGTCGACCCAGAGGCCGACGCCGGGGCAGGCCCGGGCGATCGCCTCCAGCGCCCGCAGGTCGGGCGGCTCGCCGTCCATGATCGCGTCGAGGTCGGCGACGTAGAGGGTCGGCCCGGAGACCGCGTCGAGAAGGCCGCGGGCGACGTCGGCCGGCGCCGAGCCCTTTGCCAAGGGCGTCTCGATCGGGGCATAGCTGTGCCGTTCGCCGGCGCGCGCCCGCACCACCTGTCCGTGGCGCAGGTCGATCACCGGAATCACCGCGAACGAAGCCCGCGCGGTTTCGTCGCCCATCAATGAGATCGCCATTGGCCGCCGCGCTCCCCCACCCCGCCAGGACGATCGGATGGGATCTCGGCGGGGTGCACGTCAAGGCGGCGCTGGTCGAGGGCGGCGTCGTCCGCGCGGTGGTGCAGGCGCCGTGCCCGCTCTGGCGCGGGCTGCCGGCCCTCGACGACACCTTCGCCGGGCTGCCCGATTGGGCGCGGGGGGAGGCGGCGCACGCCGTCACGATGACCGGCGAGCTCACCGACTGCTTCGCCGACCGCACGGACGGCGTCGCGCAGCTCGCGGGCTGGGCGGCCGGGCACCTGTCCGGCGCGGTCGCGATCTATGCCGGGCGCGCAGGCTTCGTCGCAGCCGCCGAAGCGGAGGCCAACGCCGCCGCGATCGCCTCGGCGAACTGGCACGCCACCGCGGCCCTGCTCGGGCGGCACGTGCCGGACGCGCTGCTCGTCGACGTCGGCTCGACCACCGCCGACCTGATCCCGATCGTCGGGGGCCGCGCCGCCGCCGCCGGCTACGGCGACGCCGAGCGGCTGGAGACGGGCGAACTCGTCTACACCGGCGTCGTGCGCACGCCCCTGCTGGCGCTCGCCGACCACGCTCCGTTCCAGGGCCGCCGCACCCGCCTGATGGCCGAGACCTTTTCGCACGCGGCGGATGTCTACCGCATCACCGGGGACCTGCCCGAGGGGGCCGACCAGCAGGCGAGCGGCGACGGCAAGGGCAAGTCGGTGACCGAGAGCGAGACGCGGCTCGCCCGGATGATCGGCCGCGACCGCGGGGAGGGGACGGACGAGGCCTGGCGGGCGCTCGCCCGCCACTTCGCCGAGGCGCAGCTGCGCCTGCTCCACGATGCCGCCGCCGGCCTGCTCTCGCGCCCCGACATGCCGGCCGCCGCGCCACTGATCGCCTGCGGCGCGGGCGCGTTCCTGGTCGAAGCCCTCGCCCAGCGGCTCGGTCGCCGCTGCCTCGCCTTCACCGCGGTGCTGGCGGAGCGGATCGCCGGCCGCCCCGACTGGGCCTCCACCTGCGGCCCGGCGCTTGCCGTGGCGCTGCTCTCCGCCGACCCCGCTCCCACGAAGGAAGCCCGATGACCGCCCTGAAGATCCTCGCCCGCGTCCTGACCGCCCGGGTCGGCCCGCATATCGAGCTGGCGCTCGCCACCGAGGACGGCGAGACCGTCAAGGTGCTGGCGACCCCCGACCAGATCGACCGGCTGATCGACGAGCTGGAGGACATGCTGCACGCGCCGGAAGCCCCGGACGACGGCGAGCCGCCCGAGGCGGCTTGATCGCCTCGCAGGGAGGGCGCGTGACGTCCGACCCGCTCGTGCCGCCGCCTAACGCAAAAAGTCCCCGAACGCCCGCGGGCTGTCGTCGGTCTTGATCTCGCGGGTCACCGTCAGCGTCTCGGCGTCGATCACCGAGAGCGTGTTCGAGCCCCAGTTGGCGACGATGACCGAGCGGCCGTCGGCGGTGGTCGCGATGCCCTCGGGGTGGTCGCCGACCTCGATCCGCGTCACGGGGGCGAGCGTGCCTCGGTCGAACACCGTGACGGTGCCGGAATACTGGTCGGTGACGAAGCCGCGCTTGTCCGTCAACGCGATCACGTAGGGGCGCTGGCCGGTCTTCACCCGGCCGACCTCGCGCGCTTCGGCGAGGTCGATCACCGACACGTCGTCGCCGGTGACGTTGGCGGTGTAGGCGCGCTTGACGTCGGGATCGATCGTGAGGCCGAACGGATGGTGGCCGACGGCGATCGTCGCGGTCGCGCGGCGGGTCGCGACGTCGACCACCGAGACCGTGTCCGCCTCGCGGTTGGCCACCAGCAGCGTCGCGCCGTCCGGCGTCACCGCCAGCCCGGAGGGCGAGGCGCCGACCGCGATCTCGCCGTCGAGCTTCAGACCCACTTCGCTCGGCACCAGCACGAACACCCGCTTGGCGTACCAGTCGGCGACGTAGACGGCGCCGCCCTTCGGGTTCGCCGCGATGCCGAGCGGACCGCCCGGCAGGGTCAGCACCTGCACGACCTTGCGCGTGGGAAGGTCGATGACGGCGATGCCCGGCGCGTCCGGGCAGGTCACGTAGGCCTGGGTGCGGTCGGGGGAGAAGGCGATGCCGGCGGGCGAGCCGGCGACCGGGATGCGCTGCAGGATCGTGCCGGCCGCGAGGTCGATCACGTCGACGGCGTTGTCGCCCTGCACGGTGACGACCGCCTCGGCGGCGCGCGCGGCGAACGGGGCGAGCCACAGGGCCGAGGCGAGCGAGAGGACCGAGGCGAGCGAGAGGCCGGCACCCGGCCGGCCTCCGCGTCGCGTCGTCGTGAAACGGCTCAAGAGCCCTTCTCGACCTGCGCCTTCAGGGCGTCGAGGCCGGTGCGGTAGAGGCCGCGCACGGCCTTCTGGGAGGCCTCGTCGCTCAGCTCGGGCGGCGGGTCGTTGTTCATGTAGCCGCGGTAGAACGCGCCGTCCCACGACACCTTCGACTTGCCGTCGCCGTCGGCCTCGACCTTGAGCGTGGAGGAGTAGTCGTTGACCGGGAGGGTCTTCACGTCGACCTTGGTGATCCGGTACGAGTAGCTCATCTTCTCGGCGGAATACTTGTACAGGCTCTCCTCGACGGTGGCGCCGCCCTTGAGCGTCAGCACGCGGGTGGCCTTGTCGGGGGTGTTGCCCTCCTTGCCCTCGGTCTTCTCGACCAGGGGCAGCCAGCTCATGTCCTGGAAGTTGCCGATCACCTTCCAGACCTTGTCCGGGCTGGCGTTGATCTCGACCGTCTCCTCGACCTTCTTGCGGGTCGGGCCGTGGGCCTGGGCCGTGGTCGCCGCCAGCGCGGCGATCACCACGGCGCTCGTGAGGGCCAGTCTTCTCATCAGCATGTCACTCCTGAGGCTTCGCCGTCTCGTGCGGCGTCGGTGTCGGCGAGGATGCGGTCTTCCGTCCCGAGGTGGGCGGCGACCTTGTCCTCGATCCAGTCCCAGGCCTCCCGCTCGCGCGGGCCGGCCGTCTTGGATATCGCGATGGCGAGATAGCGCATCTCGGCCATGACCTTGTCGGGCGCCAGCATGTGGAGCCGCGTCGAGAGGATCGCCGCCTCCAGCACGGCGGCCTGCGCCCGGTTGTAGCCGATGAACGGGGCGTGGGCCGCCGCGTGGACCAGGCGTCCGCGGTAGCGCGGCCGGGTCGCGTCGGCCTCGACCGACGTCACCGCGAACTCGGCGTGGCCGAAGCTGTCGGCGAGGCGCCGTCCGCGGATCCTGTCGCACGCGACCGTCGGCCACTCGCGGCGGCCGGTGACCGCGCCCGCGATCACCCGCACGTCGCGCGGGCTCGACGCACAGAAGTACGGGTCGGCGTCGAGGTTGAGGATCGTCGGCGAGGGCCGGAACGGCGCCAGCACATAGTCGTCGCCCTCCGCGATCAGGCCGAAGGGCACGAGGTGCAGGGCGCCCTCGGGGGACAGCGTGGTGACGATCGTCTCGAGGATCAGCGGCACCGGCTCAGGCCTCCCCGGCCGGCACGAGCTTGCCGCAGACGAGTTTTTGCGGCGGCGCCTCGGGCGTCGCCGACACCGACGCCTCGGCCGCGGCCTCCTCCGGCGCGATGGTGCGGGGCGCCGAGGCGCCGGCCTCGACCGGAACCTGGGCGTCGCGCGCGCCCGGCAGGGCGTCCGGCCCAGAATGCTTGGTGTGGCCGGCCTTCTTGAAGGCGGTGGTGTCCTCGACATCGGCGTCGGCGGCGCAGGCCCAGTCCAGCGGCTCGTCCTGCACGTAGCGCTTGCCGAGGCGCCACGCGGTCTCGGCCTTGGTCAGCTCGCCGCCGAGGTAGAACGCGTGGGCGCCGTCGCTGGCGACGTCGAGATCGGTGAAGAAGGCCATCGCGTCGGTGCCGACCTTGTGGACGTCGCGGTTGTAGACGTGGATCCCGTCCTCGGCGACCGCGATCCGGTAGTTCGGGTCGCGGACCTGGGCCGCCAGCGCCGCGATCTCGTCGGGCGTTTGCACGAAGGGACGCTTGTCGTGAAGTGCCAGAAGTGCCCGGCCGTAGCCCTTCGGCAGCGCCGCGTCGGCCTTGGCCGCGTACATCACCCGCCTCGCGGCATCGTGTTCCTCCACCGTGCGGCGGGTGTGGTTCGAGACCTGCACGATCAGGACGTTGCCGACCGACAGCTCCGAGCACATCCCGACCAGCAGCGCGGTGATCCCGAGGCTGTCGGCCTCGGTGAGTTCGGTGAGGTTGCCGGTTCCCATCATCATCGCGATGTCGGGCCAGCGGGCGCGGGTGGCGCGGTAGCGCTCGATCGAGTCGACGAAGCCGAAATGGATCGGCTCCAGGATCGGGTCGGCGATGAACGGGCGCCCCGCCGCCGCCATCCGCGCGATGGCGCGGTCGAGGGAGGGCAGGTCGTCGGGCCGCGTCGGCACGAGGATCGGCACCGCGTCGGTCTCGAAGGCGAGGTCGAGGGTCTCCTCGTTGAGGCTCAGCAGGAAGTCGGCCCCGGCGGCCGCCCCCCGCCGCAGCTCGTCGATCGAGAAGGAGTCGACGCTGACCTTCAGCCCCTGCGCCTTCAGCCCGCGCACGCACGCCTCGAGATGCGGGAAGTCGGTGTCCGGCAGGCCGCCGAGGTCGATCACGTCGGCGCCCCGGCGCGCCAGGTCCAGGCCCTTGGCCACCACCTGGTCCGCGTTCATCTTCGAGGCGTCGACGATCTCGGAGAAGATGCGCAGGTCGTGGCGCGAGAGGTCGACCTTGCGGCCGGCCAAGCCCAGATGGGCCGGCAGGTCGACGATCTCGTCGGGGCCGCGCTCCACCGGCAGGCCGAAATGGGCGGCCAGCGCCTCCGGGTTCGCCCGGCAGCGCCCCGGCAGGACGATGCGGGTGGCGCCGTCGGGCAGGGTGACGCGGCGCTTGATGATCTCCTCGGTCATCAGCGCGGCGACCTTCACCCCGGAATCGGCGATGCTCCAGGCGAAGCGCTCGGGGGGCAGGGCGCTCGCGACCTTCTCCAGCCGGGCGCGCGCGAGCTTGCCGGTGACGAAGACGAGGTGCTCGGGCGCGCCGCTCATGCGGCGGCCCGGAGGTGGACGGCGCGCTCGCCGGCGGGCCCCAGGATCGCGACCGCGCCACCGTAACGGGCCGCGAAGGCCGGGAACGCGGCGTCGACCAGGCCGATCCGCGCGAGCGCCCGCGCGTCGGCACCGGCCGGCGCGTCGGCGGACTTCACCAGGATGCAGCGGGCGGCGCCGAGCTGCGTCGCCGCCCAGAGCGCGAGGCTGTCCGAGGTGACGTCCCAGGTTTCGGCGATGTCGGGGTGGCCGGCGCGCAGGGCTGCGGGGTCCCAGATGTGGGATCGAAGCGAGCCGGCGCCCTCGCGCGTCACCGTCCGAACGGACGGATTCACGCCTGTCGCAGCGGTTTCGGATCGAAGCGCGGGTCCCCTCTCCCCATGGGAGAGGGGGCCGCGAGGCTCCACCCGCGTGTCCTCGGTGGCCCCGCTGGGCTCTTGAAGGCGCTGGTCCTCGAAGGCGAGGGCGATGACGGGAAGGCGCGGCTCGATCGCGTGAAGATAGTCCGCCATGCGGCTCATCGCGTCGAGCGCACGGCGATGCGCCTCGGCGTCGTCGAAGCCGTCGCGCCGCTGCGCCGCGCGGACCGCGTCGGCGTGTTCGCCGCCGCCCGGGACGACGAGGCAGGGGCCGAAGGCGCCCTCCGCCAGCGCGGCGAGCAGCGCCCGCAGGCGTGCCGGGTCGGCTGAGAGGCTGCCGCCGACCTTGACGACGGTGCGCACGCTCACGCCGCGTCTCGCGCGGCCGGCCGGCGAAGCGCCCGCACGGCTTGCGACAGCCGCTGGGCGTCGAGGCCGTTGCGGCGGTCGCCGTCGCGGCAGAGGCCGCCGCGGAACCCGAGATAGTCCGGCCGGTGGGCGGCGAGGCCGGGGATGTCGCCGACGCGCAGCGACCCGGCGAGCCCCGACACCAGCCCCGCGATGCGGGCCGCGGCGACGAAGGCGGCGAGGCGCTCGCTGTCAATGAGGTCGGGCAGCCGGCGCCCGTCCTTGACCGCCGTGTCGATCATCGCGCCGATGAAGCCCGCCGCCGCGAGGCGCGGCGCGCAGTCCGGCTGGGGATCGTCCTCGGCGAACAGCACGGCGACGAGGCGGCCGGGCGCGGCGGCGCCGGCCGCGTGCAGGGCGGACACGTCGGCGAGCCAGTCGGGGCGGACCGCGACCTTGACCCAGGCGACGCCCGTCTCCGCCATGGCGCGGATCGCGGCCTGCCGCTCCGCCGGGGCCGGCTCCCCGGCCACCGCGCTCGTGGCCGCGCGGCCGGCGGTGCGCGCGACGACGGCGCGGACGATCTCCGCGGGCAGGGCGCCGAGCGCCCCGTTCTCCGGGTCCTTGGCGTCGATCAGGTCGGCGCCGGCACGGATCGCGACCTCGGCCTCGGCGGCGTCGCGGACGCTGACGAGGAGGCGGGGCAGGGAATGGGTCGAGACGGAAATGGCGGACTCGGACACGGGCGACCTGAACGGGAACGGCTCGGAGGCGGCGCGGACGCCGGACGACATCACGATTTGCCGGGCAGGGGCTCGGCGAGAAGGCGGTTCTTGACGATCCAGCGCATGGCATGCGTCCAGGTGTCGTCGGTGTCGGCCCGGATCACCACCTGCCCGCCGCGCACCACCTTGCCTGTGGCGGCGTCGGCGATCGCGACGTTGAGGTTGAAGATCTGGCCCGATCCCTTCTCCACATAACCGGTCACGGCGAGATCCGCACCCAGGGCCTTGGCGATCGGGGCGGCGCAGCCGTCGCACTTGTGGAGCGGCCCCTGCTTGTTCACCTCGGCCGCCTGCGGCGCGGTGTCGACGGGCTCCAGGCCGCCCTTGTCCTTGAGCGCGCTGCGCAGCTCCTCGGTGACCAGGGCGAGCTTGCGCACCTCGTCGGGCCGGGCCTTGCGCCCGCCGACGACGCCCGGATCGAACAGCTCGACGGGGAAGATCGCCGCCTTCATCGGGTCGGCCGCCGCCGCGCCCGGATGGCAGGCGGCGGCGAGCGCGAGGGGCGCCGCCGCGCGAAGCATCATACCGCGAACGATTTTGCCGCGTGGGATCATGACGGAACTCCGGTCGGAGGCATCGGGGACGACCGCAACGCCGGCCGCTTCCCGGCATAAGGTCGCGCGGCGGGTTGTTTTTGCAATGATCGGTGCGCGCTGAACGTTTGGACCGACATGCGCTTAGCGTTTGAGTCCGCCCCCGGAATGCTGTTACGGCTCGCCCCCATGCTCGCCATCCTGCACGATCCTGCACGTTCCCTCGGCGCCGCGATGCTCGTCGCCCTCGGTCTCGCCGGCCCGGCGATGGCGCAGGAACCCGCCGCCGCCCCGGCCGCGCCCGCGGAGGCGGCCGCCACCCATGTCGGCCTGATCTACCGGCCGCAGCCCGCGCCGTCCTCCTACGATGCCGAGGCCGCCCCCGAGGACGAGGGGCTGGCCGGCGCGAAGATGGCGATTGCCGACAACAACACCACCGGCCGCTTCACCAAGCAGAGCTACGCGCTGGACGAGATCGCGCTCACCGAGGGCGGTCCCTCCGCGGTCGACGCGGCCAAGGCGCTGCTCGGCAAGGGCATCCGCTTCCTAGTCCTGGCGCTGCCGGCCGACGAGGTGCTCGCCGTCTCGGAGGCGGCCAAGGCCGACGGCAAGGGCGCGGTGGTGCTGAACGCCGCGGCGCCCGACGACCGCCTGCGCGGCGCCGACTGCCGCAGGAACGTATTCCACATAGCCCCGAGCCGGGCGATGCAGACCGATGCGCTGGCGCAGTACCTCACCGTCATGCGCTGGCGGAAGGTGTTCCTGATCGTCGGCCCGACCGACGCGGACAAGCTCTACGCCGACGCGATGCGCAACTCGGCGAAGAAGTTCGCCCTCAAGGTCACGGCGGAGAAGCCCTGGACCTTCGGGCCGCTGGCCAAGGCGCGGGGCGACACGCCGACCCGCGCCGAGGCGATGGTCTTCACCCGCGGGCTCGACTACGACATGGCGATCGTGGCCGACGAGGAGGCGGACTGGGGCGACTACGTCCCCTATCGCACCGTCGACCCGCGGCCCGTCGGCGGCACGCAGGGGCTTATCGCCACCACCTGGTCGCCGGTGCTGGAGACCTGGGGCGCCGCCCAGGCGCAGAACCGCTTCCGCCGCCTGTCGGGCCGGCTGATGCGGCCGCTGGACTACCAGGTCTGGGCCGCGGTCCGCGTCGTCGGCGACGCCGGGACGGCCAAGAAGAGCGCCGACCCGTCGGTGCTCGCCGCCTCCCTCGTCGACCCGGCCTTCGGCCTGCCCGCCTACAAGGGCGTGTCGCTCAGCTTCCGCCCCTGGGACCACCAGCTGCGCCAGCCGCTGATCGTGGTGCAGCCCAAGGCCCTGGTCTCGGTGGCGCCCGAGCAGGGCTTCCTGCACCAGCGCACGCCGCTCGACACCCTCGGGACCGACCTGCCCGAGACGACCTGCAAGTTCCCATGACCGCGCAAGTTCCCATGACCGCGCAACTTCCCATGACCGCGCTTGGGGGCAGGGGGAACGCGCCGTTCCGCCGCCCTCGCCACGCGGGCGAAACGCACTACACTGTCGGGCAATAGGGTTTCGGCGCCGTCAGAGCGCCAAGCCTGCGAGACACGAGGGGGAGGATCGCGAATGGACCGCTGCGTGAAAGCAGGGTTGGGGCTCGCCGCGCTCGGCGCGACGCTTCTGGGCTCGGCGCCGGCCGAGGCCTACACGGTCTACGTCTCCAACGAGAAGGGCAACTCGGTCAGCGTGATCGACACCGCGACGATGGCGGTGACCGGGACCTGGAAGGTCGGGCGCCGCCCGCGCGGCATCACCGTCAGCCGGGACGGCAAGGAGGTCTTCGTCTGCGCCAGCGACGACGACCGCATCGACGTGCTCGACGCCGCCACCGGCGAGGTGGTGCGCTCGCTCCGTTCCGGCCCCGACCCCGAGCAGTTCATCCTCGATCGCAGCGGCAACCCGCTCTACGTCGCCAACGAGGACGACAGCCAGGTCACGATCATCGACATCGAGAAGAACAAGGTGCTGGCCGAGATTCCCGTCGGCGTCGAGCCGGAGGGGATGGGCCTGTCGCCGGACGGCAAGGTGCTGGTCAACACCTCCGAGACCACCAACATGGCCCACTTCATCGACACCAAGACCTTCCAGGTGATCGACAACGTGCTCGTCGACGCGCGCCCGCGCTTCGCCGAGTTCACCGCCGACGGCAAGTTCCTCTGGGTCTCGGCCGAGGTCGGCGGCACCGTGAGCGTGATCGACGTGGCCGCGCGCCGCGTGGTGAAGAAGATCACCTTCAAGATCCCGAGCGTGAACGACGAGGCGATCCAGCCGGTGGGCATCCGCATCACCAAGGACGGGACCAAGGCCTTCGTCGCGCTCGGGCCGGCCAACCGCGTCGCGGTGATCGATGCCAAGACCTACGACGTGCAGAAGTACCTGCCGGTCGGCCAGCGCGTCTGGCAGCTCGCCTTCACCCCGGACCAGGCGATGCTGTTCTCCACCAACGGCACCTCCAACGACGTCTCGGTGATCGACGTGGCGGCGGAGAAGGTGGTGAAGAGCATCCCGGTCGGCCTGCTGCCCTGGGGCGTGGCGATCTCGCCGAACTGACCTTTTTCGCACGCACGATTGCCGTCGACGGCAGCGCGGGGGGAACCGGATGACACGACGACTTCGACGGGCGGTTTCGGGATCGGCGATTTTGGGGCTGGCCGCGATCCTCGCGGCCGGTCCGACGCTCGCGCTCGACCTCACCAAGAAGCGCGAGAACCTGCCCGACCTCGTCCTCGGCAACGACGAGGGCAACGACTTCGTCGTCGAGAACAAGGACATCGAGCTCGAATCCGGCAAGGCCTACCGGCTGCGGATCGTCGCCAAGGGCCACCAGGAATACAAGTTCTACGCGACCGAGTTCTTCCGCTACATCTGGTGGAACCAGATCGTGATCGAGCACAAGGAGATCCACGGCGGCGGCCCGCCGGACCACTTCGAGTTCGACGACCCGGGCGAGATCGCGATCGAGTTCGTGGCGATCAAGCCGGGCAAGTACACCTGGGAAGCCCGCGGCCTCGAAGCGAAGGGCGTGGCCGGCACGATCACCGTGAAATGACACACCGTGACATGATGTGCGCGCTTGTCCTCGCCGGCCTCCTCCTGACCAGCCCCGCCCTCGCCGACGACAAGGCCGCCTGCGCCGACGGCATCGCCCTGATCAAGGACGCGCTGGCCAAGGGCCCGCCCGAGGCGGCGCTGCCGAAGCTGCGCAAGGCCCTGCGCGTGGCCGAGCGCGAGCAGGGGGAGGGCGAGTTCGACGAGTGCCTCGACGCCGTCGGCGACGCCAAGCGGACGCTCGCGCGATGAGCGCGGGCGCAATGGGCGCGGGCGCCACAGGCGAGGTTCCGGCGCTCGAGGTGGCCTCCGTCAGCCACAGCTTCGGCGCGCGCCGGGCGCTGTCGGACGTGTCGATCACCGTGGAGCGCGGGCGCTTCATGGCGCTGCTCGGGCCGAACGGCGCCGGCAAGACCACGTTGTTCTCGCTGATCACCCGGCTCTACAACAACCGCGACGGCCGGGTCGCGATCTTCGGCCACGCCCTCGACCGCGAGCCGTCGCGGGCGCTCGCCCGCCTCGGCGTGGTGTTCCAGGCGCGGACCTTGGACACCGACCTCACCGTCGAGCAGAACCTGCTCTATCACGCGGCCCTGCACGGCATCCCGCGCAAGGCCGCCAAGGCCCGGATCGCGGGGCTGCTCGACCGGGTCGGGCTGACGGACCGGCGCGCCGACAAGGTGCGCACGCTGTCGGGCGGGCAATCGCGCCGCATCGAGATCGCGCGCTCCCTCGTCCACCATCCGAGCCTGCTCCTGCTCGACGAGCCCACCGTCGGCCTCGACCTCGAATCGCGCGCCGACATCGTCGCGATCGTCCGCGCCCTCGTGCGCGAGGAAGGGCTCTCGGTGCTGTGGGCGACCCACATCTTCGAGGAGATCGCGCCGGAGGACGATGCCGTGGTGCTGCACAAGGGCCGCATCGTCGCGCGGGGAAAAGCTGGCACCATCGGCCGGGCCGACGAATCCCTGGAGGAGGCGTTCCGCCGGCTCGTGTCCGAGCCGGCCAAGCCGGCCAGGGAGGCCGCATGAGCACGCCAGTCGGCGCGTCTGCGACGATCGCCTCTCCCACAAGCCCGGTCGCGCCGCGAGAGACCGCCCATCTCGGGCGGCTCGACGCGGTCGGCTACCTGATCTGCCTTGGCGGCATCGTCCGGCGCGAGCTGCTGCGCTTCTTCAACCAGAAGGAGCGGTTCTTCTCGGCGCTGGTGCGGCCGCTGGTCTGGCTGTTCATCTTCGCGGCGGGCTTCCGCAACACGCTCGGCGTCTCGATCGAGCCGCCCTACCAGACTTACGTCCTCTACGAGGTCTACGTGGTGCCGGGGCTGGCGGTGATGATCCAGCTGTTCAACGGCATGCAATCCTCGCTCTCGATGGTCTACGACCGCGAGGTCGGCTCGATGAAGGTGCTGCTCACGAGCCCGTATCCGCGCTGGCTGCTGCTCCTCGCCAAGCTGATCGCCGGCGTCACCGTCTCGGTGGTGCAGGCCTACGCCTTCCTGGCCATCGCCTGGTTCTGGGACCTCGACATCCCGGCGGTCGGCTACCTCGCGGCGCTGCCGGCCTTCATCGCCGCCGGGCTGATGCTCGGCTCGATCGGCCTGCTGCTGTCGTCGATGGTCAAGCAGCTCGAGAACTTCGCCAGCGTGATGAACTTCGTGATCTTCCCGATGTTCTTCGCCTCCTCGGCGCTCTACCCGCTGTGGCGCATCCGCGAATCCTCGGAGACCCTGTACTGGATCTGCGAGTGCAACCCCTTCACCCACGCCGTCCAGCTCGTGCGCTTCGCCCTCTACGGGCAGTTCGAGCCGGTCTCCTGCGCGGTCGTGCTCGGCGTGACCTTCGCCTTCTTCACCCTCGCCGTCGTCGCCTACGATCCCGGCCGCGGCATCATGGCCCGGCGTGGCGGCCCGGCCGGAGACCCGTCATGATCGTTTTTCGCATCCTCCCTGCGGCGGTTCTCGCCCTCGCCTGCCTCGCCGGCCCCGTGCTGGCCCAACCCAAGACCGATCCCGACTGGCCCTGCGTCCAGCGCAAGGTCGCGACGCTGAGCCCCGGCCAGTTCTGGACCGGGCCGGACATCGCCGGAGCCGGCGCCTGGGGCGACGACGACGACGCGGCGGTGCTGGCCCAGAAGCTCGCCTCCCGCCGCACCGAGCTCAGCGAGGTCGACCCGCTGCTCGACGCCTACGTCGCCAAGGTGCCGGCGGCCGACAAGGCCAAGGGCCTCGCCCACGTCTACGCCGGGGTGTTCGAGGTGGTGAACGGCGAGCGCGACAAGGTGATGGGCGGGATCGCGCGCTACGCGCAGGGGCAGCGCCGCATGGCCGAGCGCATCCGCGACGAGGCCGACACCATCAGCCAGACCAAGGACGGCCCGAGCGCGGCCGACGCCCGCGAGGTCTCGAAGGAGCAATCCGAGATCGAGACCAAGTTCGCCTGGGACCGGCGGATCTTCCAGGAGCGCAGCCAGTCGCTGACCTACGTCTGCGAGGTGCCGCAGCTCCTCGAGCAGCGACTCGGCGAGATCGCCAAGAAGATCCAGGCCCGGCTCTGACACCACGGCCGGCGACCCGGAACCGGGTTGCCGATTCCTCCCGGGCAGCATTGCCGAAAACTCCCTAAGTCTTTGATGAGACATAGAAAATCTGTTGCACGCGGACCACGGGTCGTCCGTTTCGGCGTGTAACTGAGCCGTGAGCGGCGATTTCCGCCGGATCACGGCCGTCCCGCGATTGTCCGATCCCGACGCGCCTTGCATGAGTGCAGCTCAAGCAATGCAAGGCGAGCAGTGCTGGGTAAGCCCACCGCAGAGGGGGCGCGCCGCTCGTCGGTTCGGGGTTGGGGGAATGACAATGCGGGCGCTTCGTGGAAGCCTGATCGCCTCGGTGGCGTTGCTGCCGGGTGCGGCCTACGCACAGAGTTCGGTGACGTTGTCGGAGATCAGCGTCGTCTCGACGACGCCGGTCGGCGGCTCGGGCTCGGGCTCCACGCGGGCCGCCCCGCCGCTCGGTGCGACCCCGGTCGTGTCGCCGAGCGCGGCGCCTGTCTCGTCCGCCGGATCGCCGCGCCTGCGCGGCGGCGAGCAGCCGCTCTACAAGATCCCGAGCACGGTGGAGACCGTCACGGCCGCCGACCTCGACATCGATCGCGGCACCTTCAACGCGGTGGCGACGCTGGCGCGGCGCACGCCCGGGCTCAACCTGTCGGACTCGCAGGGCAACTCGAACCGCACCGACGTGAACTACCGCGGCTTCCAGGCCTCCCCCGTGCAGGGCGTGCCGCAGGGGCTCGCCGTCTACCAGAACGGCGTGCGCATCAACGAAGCCTTCGGCGACACCGTCCAGTTCGACCTGATCCCGCCGACGGCGATCCAGCGCATCGACATCGTCACCGGCAACCCGGTTTTCGGCCTCAACGCCATCGGCGGCGCGGTCAACATCCAGATGAAGAACGGCTTCACCTGGCAGGGCACCGAGGTCACCGCGCTCGGCGGCTCCGACGGCCGCATCGCCGGCGGCCTGGAATACGGCAAGGTGATCGGGCCGTGGAGCTTCTACTTCAACGGCGACGGCCTCAACGACCGCGGCTGGCGCTACGAGAGCCCGTCGACGATCGGCCGTCTCTACACCGACCTCGGCTACCGCACCCTCGATTCCGAGTTCCACCTGATCGGCGGCTTCGCGCGGACCTTCTTCGGCGCGGCGGCCGCGACCCCGGTCGACTTCACCCACGTCGACCCGCGGGCGATCTTCACCTACCCGCAGACCACGACGACCGAGATGGGCACGATGCAGCTGACCGGCCGCGTCGACATCTCGCCGACCTGGGACCTGGCCGGAAACGCCTACTTCCGCCGCTTCAGCAACACCTACGTCGACGGCAACGACGGCAACTTCGAGAACTGCAGCCGCCAATCGAGCAACCGCGGCTTCCTCTGCTTCGAGGATGACGGCTTCACCCGCGCGGCGGGCCAGTCGCAGCTCGCCTTCCGCAACCAGTTCACGATCCTCGGGGCGAACAACCAGCGGATCCCGTTCACCGCGGGCGTCCCCTACGGCACGCTGGACGTGACCAAGACCGAGGCCACGAGCTACGGCGGCTCGCTGCAGGCGGCCAACCGCGACAAGGTGTTCGGCTTCGGCAACAGCTTCGTCGTCGGCGGCAGCATCGACGTGGCCGAGTTCAGCTTCAAGTCGGCGAGCACGCTCGGCGTGATCAACCCGAACCTGTCGGTCACCACCGATCCGAACAACCCGTATTACGGCACCGTCCCCGGGCTCGGCACCACGCAGCTGCGCACCGCCGCCGCGCTCGGCATCGCGCCCTCGAACGTCATCGGCTCGAACCTCTACATGGGCCTCTACGCCACCGACACGTTCGACGTGACCGACGCGCTGTCGCTCACCGCCGGCGCGCGCCTGAACTTCGCCCGCCTGACCACCAACGACCAGACCGGCTTCTCGCCGGACGTGAACGGGACCTACTACTACAACAAGATCAACCCGTTGGCGGGACTGACCTATCGGTTCACCCCCGGCCTGTCGCTCTACGGCGGCTACTCGGAATCGAACCGCGCGCCGACGCCGCTCGAGACCGCCTGCTCCAATCCGGACCGGCCGTGCCTCCTGCCGAACTCGCTGGTCGCCGACCCGCCCCTGAAGCAGGTCACCGGCCAGACCTACGAGGTCGGCGTCCGCGGCCAGATCCCGAATTTCTATGACGGCGGGCTCGTGACCTACAAGGTCGGCGCCTTCCGCACGGACCTCGCCAACGACATCATCCAGCTCGCGACGCCGGGCAACGCGGCGCGGGGCTACTTCGTCAACGTGCCGGCGACCCAGCGCCAGGGCATCGAGGTCGCGGGCGAATACACCCGCGGCGACCTCTCGGTCTATGCCAACTACGCGCTGATCGACGCCACCTTCCAGTTCGACGGCACCCTGTCCTCGCCCAACAACCCGCTCGCCGACGACGGCGCCATCGCCGTCCGCCGCGGCAACCAGGTGCCGCTGATCCCCAACCACCAGTTCAAGGTCGGCTTCGACTACCTCGTCCTGCCGGGCTGGCGCTTCGGCATGAACCTCCAGGCCTTCTCCTCCGCCTACTATCGCGGCGACGAGTCGAACCTGAACCCGAAGCTGCCGGCCTACCTCGTGCTCGGCCTCAACACGACGTACCAAGTCACGCCGAACCTTCAGGTTTTCGGCCTGATCACCAACCTGACCAACAACCGCTACGCCAACTTCGGCACCTTCGCCGAGCGCGGCCCGATCGCCGGCAACCTGGCCATCAACGACCCGCGCACGACGACGCTGGCGCAGCCGCTCTCGATCTACGGCGGCATCCGCTACGCCTTCGGCGCCGACCCGGTGCCGATGCCGGAGCCGCTGATCCGCAAGTACTGATCGGGCGGGCACAGGCGAGGAGAGGGGCGCGGGCCGCAGGGTCCGCGCCCCTTTCGCGTCTTGGCGCCCCATCCGCGTCTTGGCGCCCCATCCGCGTCTTGGCGCCCCTTTCGCGTCTTGGCGCCCCATCCGCGTCTTGGCGCCCCATCCGCGTCTTGGCGCCCCATCCGCGTCTTGGCGCCCCATCCGCGTCTCGGGGCGTGCCGGCCCGGGGCCGGCCTGCGGCCTCACGCCACCGGAACACGGCCGCGCTTCGTCGCTTGCCCCCTGCAACCGAAACGACGCGGGCCGCGGGCCCGCGCGCCATGCTTCAGGGAGACTCCATGCGACTGGTCCACGCCTTCTCGGCCGCCCTCCTCCTCGCCTCCGCGGCACCCGCCTTCGCCAGCTCCTGCTCGGAGGAGATCGCGACGCTCGAGCGCCGCCTCGACAGCGCCGGCGCCGAGAAGGTCACCGGCAAGGAGCCGCCGGGCGGCCCGACCTCGTCGAACTCCCCCAAGGCGCTTCCGACCCCGCCCGCGGGCAAGCCGAGCGATCCGGCCGCGACCCCCACCGCCGCCGGCGTCAAGGAAGCCCGTGACCTCGTCGAGAAGGCCCGCAGCGAGGACAAGGCGGGCCAGGCCGACGCCTGCCGCGACACCATTATGAAGGCCAAGGAGAAGGCCGGCGCGCTGCCGTAGGCGGCCCGCGCATCCGGGTCCGAAAGCGAAAGGGCGGCTCTTGCGAGCCGCCCTTTCTGCGTTTCACGGTGCCGACGCCCGGGCGCGGTCAGTACGCGTTCTCGGTCTTGAACAAAGCGAAGGGCGTGGTCATGAGGATCTGCAAGTCGAACAGCACGGACCAGTTCTCGATGTAATACAGGTCGTGCTCGACCCGGCGCTGGAGCTTCTCGCTGGTGTCGGTCTCGCCGCGCCAGCCGTTGACCTGGGCCCAGCCGGTGATGCCGGGCTTGACCTTGTGGCGGGCGAAGTAGCCGTCGACGACCTGGTCGTAGAGCGTGTTGGCGGCCTTCGCCTGCAGCGCGTGGGGGCGGGGGCCGACCAGGGAGAGGTCGCCCTTGATCACGTTGAACAGCTGCGGCAGCTCGTCCAGCGAGGTCTTGCGGATGAACCGCCCGACCGGGGTCACGCGCGCGTCGCCCTTGGTCACCATCGTCGCCGCGGTGGCGTCGCAGGCGTCGACGTACATCGAGCGGAACTTGAACACGTCGATCAACTCGTTGTTGAAGCCATGCCGCTTCTGCCGGAAGAACACCGGGCCGCGCGAGGTGAGCTTCACCGCGAGCGCGACGCCGACCATCACCGGAGCGAGGGCGACGAGCATCGTCAGGCCGACCGTGCGGTCGAACACCGTCTTCATCACCACGTCCCAGTCGGCGATCGGGCGGTCGAACACGTCGAGCACCGGCACCGAGCCGAGGTAGGAATAGCTGCGCGGCCGCAGGCGCAGCTTGGTCGCGTGGGCCGAGAGGCGGATGTCGATCGGCAGGACCCAGAGCTTCGAGAGCATCTGCAGGATGCGCCCCTCCGCCGAGATCGGGATCGTGAACACGATCAGGTCGAGGCGCGTGGTGCGGGCGTAGGCGACGAGGTCGGTGACGGTGCCGAGCTTGGGGTATCCGGCGACCACGTCGGTGGAGCGGTCGTCGTTGCGGTCGTCGAACACGCCGACGATGCGGATGCCGCTCTCGCTCTGCGTCTCGAGGGCGGCGATGAGCTCCTCGGCGGCCTTGCCGCCGCCGACGATAGCGGTACGCCGGTCGAACCGGCCCTTCCGGGTCTGCGCCACGATCACGCCCGACAGGACGAACCGCCCGGTGAGGAGCAGCCCGAGGCCGCCGGCGAAGTACGCCGCCAGCCACAGGCGGGAGTAGTGGTCGGCGACCTTGGCGAGCACGAGGCCGGTGGCGACCAGGAGGAAGGCCAGCATCCAGCCCGCGGAGATCTTGAGGGCGGTCTTGAAGAAGGCGCGGAACGCCGCGATCCGGTAGGTGCCGGCGGCCTGGAAGGCGGCGAGGGCGAGGGCCGCCACCGCGACGACCGCGCCGGCATAGGTCAGCCCGAACGGGACGACCCCGCGCAGCAGCGCCACGTGCAGGCCCGCGCCGAGGCCGACGATCAGGGTGAACTCCGCCGCCCGCACCAGGCCGGCGATCACCACCGGGGAGATCGCCGGGGCCGGCAGGGGGGAGACCGCCTCGGCGGGCGGCGCCATCTTCGGCACCGGCTCCGCGACGCGGGCCGGGTCGGCGAAGCCTGCCGCCACGGTCTCGCCCTGTCCGGCGACCTTCAGGAGATCACGGACGTCGAAGGCACTCATCGCTCGATTCCCAGCAGTTCAGCGGCTTCGTTCGTGCCGGGAAGTATCGCAGGGCTCCCTATAGGATTGTTTAAAGTTGCGGACGGCGACGGCGTCGTTTCGCTGGGATGCGGACAGCAGGCATCACGTTCCTGCGACGGTCGGCGGGCTCAGGCGGCCTCGACGCGGGCCGGTTCGGCCGACGCCCCCGGGCGGCGGGCGCGGAAGGCGGCGGCGTAGCCCGAGAGCACGTCGGCGCCCATCCGCTTCATCGAGAAGCGCTGGCGCACGGAGTCGCTCAGGGTCCGGAACCGGGCGGCGCGGCTCTCGGGCGCCTCGTCGAGGACGCGGGCGATCGCCCGCTGCAGCGCGATCGGATCGCGGGCCGGGACGAGGTCTCCGGCGGCCGAGCCGAAGATCTCGGGGATGCCGCCCACGTCGGTGGCGACCAGGGGCTGTGCGGCGGCGGCCGCCTCGAGCACGACGTAGGGCAGGGACTCGGCGAAGGACGGTACCACCATGATCCGCCCGCGGGCGAGGACGGAGCGTATGTTCTGGGCCGGCTCGAAGGCGATGGCGCCGGCAAGGCCCAGGGCCTCGGCCTTGGCCTGGAGCAGCCCGGCATCGGGGCCGGACCCGACCATCAGCAGGCGCACGCTCCGGCCCTCTTCGCGCAGCAGGGCCAGGGCCTGGAGCAGGATCGGCAGGCCCTTGGCCTCGCGCAGCTCGCCGACATAGAGAAGGTCGAACGGGTCGGCCGCCGGGGTCAGGGGTGCGAACTCGGCCTCGCTCAGGCCGTTGTGGACGATGCGGCTGACGCGCCCGTGGGTGCCGACGTAGGCGCGGTGGCGCCCGGCGACGTACTCGCTCTCGAACAGGAACACGTCGGTGCGGCGGGCAAGCAGGCCCTCGGCGCCCATGTAGACCCGGTGCAGCAGGCTGCCGGGCCGGTAATTGTAGCTGCCGCCATGCGGGGTGTAGGCGCGGATCACGCTGCGGCCGCCGGGTACGGCAGCGAGGCGGGCGTAGGCGCCGCCCTTGGCACCATGCCCGTGCAGGACGTCGGCCGCGACGGCCTCGGCGCGAGCCGCGACCGCGCGCAGGCAGGCGAGGTCGGACGGGTGCGGGTTGCGCCGCATCGGGATGCGGGTGACGCCGAGCGCGAGGCAGGGGGCGAGGTCGGAGAGCGCCTGGACGGCGCGCTCGCCGCCGGTGGTCGCGTCGCAGACGATCCCGACGCGGTGCCCAGCCGCGGCCTGGAGGCGCGCGAGGTCGACCACGTGCCGGAACAAGCCGCCGACGGGCGCGCGGAACACGTGCAGGATGCGACGGGGTTCGGCATCCGAAGGGCTGACGGACGGGGTCACGGCGGACGTCTCCAGGCCGGCGGGTGCGGCGGGCTTCCGCTGTCCTGCCATTCCGGGTCTGTCCAGGCCGTTAAGCGCACGCGACCGCACCGGCGGACCGGGCCGGGCGCAGTCCTTTCCGGCGCCGAGGGTCAACGTTCGGCTAACGCGCGTCCTACTGAACGCCGAGACGGCGGCCTTGCGACCGCGCTCTCAGAAGAACCGCTCCTTGATGACGATCGTGTCGCCGGGGCGCACGGGATACGTCATCGGCACGATGCCCGAGACCAGCTTCTCGCGGCCGGCCTCGTTGGTCGGCTCGAGGCCAGGGCCGGCGGTGGGGCCGCCCTTGCCCTCGCGGGTGAGCACGGCGTAGTCGCGCGCCGCCCGCGGGCCGAACCCGGCGGCGATCGCCACGGCGGTCTCGACCGTCATCCCGTTGACGAAGGGGTACTGCCCCGAGGTGGTGACCTCGCCCAGGATGTAGAACGGGCGATAGGCGTCGACCTCGACGGTGACGTGCGGCTCGCGCACGAAACCCGCGGCGAGCTTGGTCTCGATGGTGCGGGCGGCCTGGCCGGTGGTCTGCCCGCCGATCTGGACGACGCCGATCAGCGGCATCGCGATGCGGCCGCCGCCGTCGACGGCGTAGATGTTCGACAGGTTGTCCTGTCCGAACACGATGACCCGGAGCTTGTCGCCGGCCGCGAGCGCGTAGCGCGCGCCGATCGAGCCGGTGCCGGTCGCGTCGAGCTGGGCGGTCCGGTAGTCCGGCCGCAGGCAGCCGCCGAGCCCGAGGCTGGTCGCGAGAACGAGGAGGAGTACGCGTCGGTTCATCACCACAGCCGTCGTGATTGCCTGATCGATCGTTTCGTAATCCGTTAAGGTTAAGAAATGCTGTCGCCCCAAGGCGGGCGCACTGCACCGCGCCGGCTTTAACTCTCAAGCAACCTTAACAGGTTCTATTGATCCCACGTGTTGATGCGTGGGCACAGTCGCGGCCCGGCATCGCGAAGAGATCGTGCCATGTCCCGAATCGCCCCGCGCGCGGCCGCCCCGATCGAACGGCCGGCCTTCGCCGCAAGGCCCGCCCCGGCCGACGGCCTCAATCTCGCCCAGGTGCCCGCCCTGCTGCGCCGGTCGTGGCACTGGATCGCGCTGCCGACGCTGGTGGTCGCCGGGCTCTCGACGGTGTTCGTGCAGGTGGTCTCGCCGCGCTACACCGGCGAGGCGAAGCTCCTGCTGGAGAGCCGCGAGGCCGCCTTCGCCCGCACCGCCTCCGAACGCGCCGAGCAAGTCCCGCCGATCGACGAGCAGGCGGTGGCGAGCCAGGTGCAGGTGATGATGTCGCGCGACCTGGCGCGCGAGGCGATCCGCCGGCTCAACCTCGTCGGCAACCCGGAATTCGATCCGAGCGCCGGCACCATCGGCCCGGTCCAGCGAACCCTGATGATGCTGGGGCTGGCCAAGAACCCCCTCGACCGCCCGGCCGAGGACCGGGTGCTGGAAGCCTATTTCGAGCGGCTGCTCGTGTTCCCGGCGGGCAAGTCGCGCATCCTCTCGGTCGAGTTCCGCTCGAAGGACGCGGAGCTGGCGGCCAAGGGCGCCAACACCGTCTCCGAACTCTACATCGCAGCCCTGGAGGCGGCGAAGGTCGACACCGCGCGCTACGCCTCGACCTGGCTCGGCGGCAACATCGACAGCTTGCGCAAGCGCGTGGCCGAGGCCGAGGCGCGGGTCGAGGCCTACCGCGCCGGCAACGGCCTCGTCGGCTCCACCGGCGCCAGCGGCCAGCCGCTCAACGCCCAGCAGCTCGGCGAACTCTCGACCCAGCTGTCGCAGGCCCGCATCCTGAAGGCAGACCTCGCCGGCCGGGCGAAGGCCGTCAAGGAGATGATCAAGGACGGGCGCGCCTTCGAGATCCCCGACGTCGCCAACAACGAGGTCATCCGGCGCACGGTGGAGAACCGCATCACGATCCGCGGGCAGCTCGCCCTCGAATCGCGGACGCTCCTGCCGGCGCATCCGCGCATCAAGGAGCTGACCGCCCAGCTGCAGGACCTCGACGCCCAGATCAAGGCCTCGGCCGAGCGCGTCGGGCGCACCCTGGAGAACGACGCCAAGATCGCGGCCTCCCGCGTCGAGAGCCTGCAGGCGGCCGTGGACGGCCAGCGCGACGTGGTGGTCAAGGGCAACACCAGCGAGATCCAGCTGCGCGCCCTGGAGCGCGAGGCCAAGGTCCAGCGCGAGCAGCTCGAATCCTACCTGTCGCGCTACCGCGAGGCCGCGGCCCGCGACGGCGAGAGCGCCACTCCCGCCGACGCGCGCATCATCTCGCGGGCGGTGACGCCGGAGCTCCCGTCCTTCCCCAAGAAGCTGCCGATCGTCGCCTTCGCGACCCTGCTCACGCTGATGCTCGCCGCCGGCGTGGTCGTCGCCCGCCACCTCCTGTCCGATCCCACGGGGGGCGGTCGCCGCGAACGCGAGGAGGAGGAGGCCGCCGACGCGCCGTCGCCGGCTGCGCGGCCGGAGCGCTTCGCCTTCCCCGAAGCCGTCCCGCCCGCCCATTGGGCAGCCGCCGAGGCCGGACCGGTCGCCGGCACGCATGCGATGGCCGAACCCGTGATGGCCGAACCCGACTTCGCCGAACAGGACTTGGCCGAACAGGACTTGGCCGAACCCGTCTCGGCCGAGCACACCCCGGCGGAAGCGCCGGCCGCGGCGAAGGTCGAGGCCGCGCCTGCGTCGAGCCAGCCCGCCACGCCACGCGCCGGCTCCTTCGATCTCGCGCCGCTGATCGCGCGCCTCGAAGCCGGCCCGCGCGCCGGCGGCGGGCGCACCCTCCTCGTGGTCGAGACCGCAGGCGCCGCCCGGCCGGTTCCCGCCAAGAGCCTCGTCGAGGCCCTGGAGGCGGCGCTCTCGGGCCGGGCCTCGGCGCTTGCGGTCGACCTGAACGGTCCGGCCTCCGACGCCGAGGCACCTGGCCTGACCGACCTCGTCGCCGGCGAAGCCGCCTTCCTCGACGTGATCCAGGCCGAACGCGGCTCCGCCATCCACCGGATCGCCGCCGGCTCGCTGGAGATCGAGGTTCTGCTGGAGGAGCCGGCTTCGGTGGCGATCACCATCGAGGCGATGGCCGAGGCCTACGACTGGGTGGTCTGCCGCCTGCGGGCGGAGCCCGGCGCGCACGACCTGCTCGCCGCCCTCGGCACGCTGATGGACAGCGTGATCATCGCCTCGAACGCGGCGCTCGACGATCCCGACCTCGGCGACCTGTTCGCCATCGCCGAGGATTCCGGCGCGGGCCAGGTGCTGGTCGCCCAGGACAAGCCGGCGCAGGATCGGCCTGCCCGGCAGCGGCACGACCGGACGGCGCAGGACGACGCCGAGCCGATGGCGTTGCGCCTGTCCGCGGCCTGACCGGGACGCCGTCCCCGCCCATCCAAGCGGATGGCGGGGACGAGCCCTTCAACCGGCCCGCATCCGCCGCAGCCGCTGCACGAGGGCGAACAGGCGCGGGTCGCGCTTGATCCGGCGCTTGAGCCGGGTGAGGCGCGTCGCGACGAGCCCGTAGGCGTGGCCGCGGAGCGTCACCGGCAGCATCACCTCCACCAGCGGGATGGTCTCGTCGCAGATGCTCGCCTTGTAGCGGGCCTCGCCGACGCCGAGATCGAAGGCGCGGCGGCCGCGGGCGGCCTGGTCGCGCACGAGGTGATGGAGCAGCAGGTCGCCGGGGCTGAAGCGGGCGACCTCGGGATCGGCGTCGAACGCCGTCATCATGCCGGAATAGCGCGCGCCGTCGACGGCACCGCCGAAGGTCGCGAGCACGCGGCCGGTCGCCTCCAGCACCAGGGCGTGAACCTCCACCGCCGGGTTCTCGCTCGCGGTGGCCTCGCTCAGGAAGGCGCGGATCGCCGCGTCGGCATAGGGGTCGTCGATGCCCATGGCGGAGAAGCGCGCCGCCTTCTGCGCGTAGAAGGCGGACAGGTACCGCTCGGCCTCGGCGCCGTCCGCCGCCTTGCGGTAGGCGAGGGGGCCGTGCGCCTCGATCAGGCGCTTTTCCTTCGAGCGCAGCTTCTTGCGCGCGTCGGCGCTGAAGGCGCGCTTGAGCGTCGACTCGGGGTCGGGGCCGAGCATCATCCCGTAGCCGTCGCTCGGCGCGGCCTCGCCGCGGATCGCCAGCGGGTTGACCGCGCCGTCCCAGGTGCGGGGCTGGTGCCCGAGGGCGTAGACGTCGACGCCGGAGGCGCGCCCGACCTGGCCGAGCGCCGCGATCACGTCCTCGGCCGGAACGGCGGCCGCGTCGCGGGTGGAGAACAGCGGCAGGTGGTAGTTGGCGTGGTCGCCACCGAGCGTCCGGGCGATCGCGACGCCGCGGCGGCGCTCGACCACCAGCGGCAGCAGGATGCGCGGCCGGCCGGCGGCGTCGCGCAGGACGACGACCCGCAGCGCGCCGGGGGCGACGGTCGCTCCCGCGTAGGCGCGGACCCAGTCGAAGCGCTGGTAGGGCGTGGCGAGGCAGGCGGGGTCGGCCTCGAGCCCGCGCCACAGGGCCTCGACCGCCGCGAGGTCGGTGAAGACCTCCGCGGTCAGGCCGGACTGAGCGTGCGCGCGGGCCATGGTCGCTCCTGCGAGATCCCGGTCCATCGGACCGCCTGCCACGACCGCCATCGCCCATCCCCCGCGCCGACCCCCGTGGAGGCGGCAAACCATCGGTCCCGGGCGCCACTTCTGGGCACCGGCCCCTAAGCCGGGGTGTACGCGGCAACGCGAACGCGCGGTCGGGCCGGGCGAAGCGCCGGCGTGGCTAACGGATCGTTGCGCGCCGCCGGCACGGCCCGAGCCTCAGCCTTTGTTTACGCCGAACCGGGACAAGGAACGGGGGCGCCGCGCACGGCGTCGCCCGTGTTGCGTTCCTGCGCCACCGAGGCGGTGCCATGCTGTCGTCCCGAAACCGCCACCGGCTGTTCGAGGCCGGGTTCCGGGCCGTCTCCGCCACGGGGGCAGACCGCTGGCTCGCGCCGGCCGCCTGCGGCCTCGGGGTGATCCTCACCTTCCACCACGTCCGCCCGGAGGCCCCGGGTCCTTACGCGCCCAACCGCCTGCTCTCGATCACGCCGGACTTCCTCGACGCGACCCTGCGCGAGCTCGACGCCCGCGGCTTCGAGGTCGTCGGCCTCGACGAGGTGCCCGAGCGCCTCGCCGCCGCGCGCTACCGGCCGCCCTTCGCGGTGCTGACCTTCGACGACGGCTACCGCGACAACGTCGTGCATGCCCGGCCCGTGCTGGCCCGCCACGGCGTGCCGTGGACGCTCTTCGTCACCAGCGACTTCGCCGACCAGACCGGGCGGCTGTGGTGGATCGAGCTGGAGCGGGCGATCGGCCGGCTGGAGCGGGTCCGCGTCGCCGTCGGCCCGCGCGACGTGGACCTGCCGGCGCGCAGCCCGCAGGAGAAGGCCCTCGCCTTCGAGGCGGTCTACCGCGACCTGCGCGGCGGCTCCGAGGCGCGGCTGCTCGACCGGATCGCGGCGCTCTGCGCGGAGGCCGGCATCGCCCCGGGCGCGGTCGCCCGCGAGCTCTGCCTGTCGTGGGACGACCTGCGGGCGCTCGGCCGGGACCCGGCCGTCACCTTCGGCGCGCATACGCGGAGCCATCCGATGCTGGCCAAGCACGGGATCGAGGCGGTCGCCCGCGAGGTCGGCGAAGGGCGCGAGCGGCTGGCGGCCGAGCTGGCGCGACCGGTACGGCACCTGTCCTACCCGGTGGGTGACCCGACCTCGGCCGGCGCACGGGAATTCGGGCTCGCCCGCGACCTCGGCTTCGAGACCGCGGTGACGACGCGGCCGGGCCATCTCTTCCCCGACCATGCCGGCCACCTGCACGCCCTGCCGCGGGTCTCGGTCAACGGCTGCCACCAGTCGCGCGCGGCGCTTGCCGGCCTGCTCTCGGGCGTGCCGTTCCTCGCCTGGAACCGCGGACGGCGCCTCAACGTGGCGTGAGGCGCGGGCCCGCGATCACCGACGGCGGCGGCGATGGCGGTAAGAGCGGCCCTCGCTGCTGCCCGCGGTGAACACCGCGCTCTGGCGGCCGCGGCGGACGCGGTAGCGCCCGCGCCGGCCGCCGCGAGGCTCCTCGACCGCCTCGTCGGCCTGGGCGGCGGCAGCCGCCGTCGCGGGCAGGGCGGGGG